>NZ_JBCPGE010000012.1:0-102034 GCF_040914025.1 Ruminococcus sp. RTP21484sp1_RTP21281st1_A8_RTP21281_210402 | reverse complement strand
TTGCGCCGGCGAGTGAGCAATCACCATTGTCCGAGTGCGTCCGCCTTGAACAACTTTCAACACACTAAATAGCAATTGATTTATAGGAGATATTATGAATCCAAAAGCTTTAAAATCACTTGAATACTACAAGATCATCGACCAACTGACAGAGAAGGCTTCTTCCCAGATGGGGAAAGACCTGTGCAGGCACCTCCTGCCCTCTGAAGATGTTTACGAAATCCGTCATATGCAGACCCAGACCAGAGACGCCCTCACACGCCTTTTCCAGAAAGGAAACATCTCCTTTGGAAGCGTAAAAGACGTGCGCGGCTCACTGAAACGTCTGGAAATCGGAAGTTCCCTTGGAATTTCCGAACTCCTTGCCATTGCCGGACTTCTGGAAAATACCAACCGTGTCAAAGCCTACTCCCGAAATGAGCGCGGAGATGCAAGAGAAGACTCTCTGGACGGCATGTTTGAGAGTTTGGAGCCATTGACTCCCCTCTCAGCCGAAATCCGCCGCTGCATCATTTCCCAGGACGAAATCAGTGACGACGCCAGTGCCGGTCTGATGCATGTACGCCGCAGCATGAAAGTTGCCAATGACCGCATCCACACCCAGCTGGCCTCTCTGGTAAACGGCAGCGCCCGTAATTACCTTCAGGACTCCGTTATCACCATGCGAAACGGCCGCTACTGTATCCCGGTAAAAGCCGAATACAAAGGTCAGGTTCCAGGTATGATCCACGACCAGTCTTCCACCGGCTCCACTTTATTCATTGAGCCTCTGGCGATTGTCAAACTAAACAACGACATCCGCGAGCTGGAGCTTCAAGAACAGAAAGAGATTGAGGCAGTTCTCGCTACCTTAAGTGAACAGACAGCCCAGAATGTGGACGCCATTCGCGCAGACCTTGACATTATGATCCAGCTGGATTTCATTTTTGCCAGAGCAGGACTTGCACTGGATATGAATGCCACAGAACCCATTTTCAATACAGAGAAACGCATTCACCTGAAACAGGCACGCCACCCGCTCATTCCCAGAAAAAAAGCCGTTCCCATTGACATCCGTCTTGGAGAAGACTTCGACCTCCTTGTTGTAACCGGACCAAATACTGGTGGTAAAACCGTTTCCCTTAAAACAGTTGGGCTTCTGACCCTGATGGGACAGGCGGGACTTCACATTCCAGCCCTGGACCGCTCCGAGCTTTCTGTTTTCCGTGAGGTTTACGCAGATATCGGGGACGAGCAGAGCATCGAGCAGTCTCTCAGTACCTTTTCCTCACATATGACCAACGTAGTGTCTTTCCTGAAAAAAGCAGATCAGGACTCTCTGGTGCTTTTTGATGAGCTTGGCGCTGGTACCGACCCGACAGAAGGAGCGGCACTTGCCATCTCCATTTTGTCTTTCCTGCATGAACAAGGCATCCGCACTATGGCAACCACCCATTACAGTGAACTGAAAGTTTACGCCCTGTCCACTGACGGCGTTGAAAATGCCTGCTGTGAGTTTAATGTGGAAACCCTGCGTCCTACTTACCGCCTGCTCATCGGTGTTCCTGGAAAGAGTAATGCCTTTGCGATTTCTTCCAAACTTGGACTTCCGGACTTTATCATTGAGCGCGCCAAAGATCAGATCAGCCAGAAGGACGAGTCCTTCGAGGATGTACTTACCTCCCTGGAAAACAGCCGCGTGATCATCGAAAACGAGCGTCAGGAAGCAGAGCGTTACAAAACCCAGATTGCTTCCTTGAAACAGGAGTTAGAGTCCAAGCAGGAGAAGCTGGACGAACGTAAAGAGCGGATCTTGCGCGAAGCCAACGAAGAAGCCCGTAAGATTCTTGCAGATGCTAAGGAATACGCAGATCAGACCATGAAAATGTTCCACAAATTCCAGAAAGATCACGTGGACACTGCTGCCATTGAAAAAGAACGCCAGAATCTTAGAAACCGCATGAACAAAGCCGAAAAGGGCATGTCCATAAACACCACCGTAAAGAAACCGAAAAAAGAGCTGAAGCCTAAGGATCTTTCCCTTGGAGACACCGTTCAGGTACTGAGCATGAATCTGAAAGGAACTGTCAGCAGTCATCCCGATTCCAAAGGCTTTCTTTTTGTACAGATGGGTATCATCCGTTCCAAAGTTCATATTTCTGACCTGGAGCTTGTTGACGAACCAGTTATCAACACTCCTGGACTTTCCAGAACAGGAGCAGGCAAAATCCGCATGTCCAAGTCTACCAGTGTTTCCACAGAGATCAATCTTCTTGGAAAAACTGTAGATGAGGCTGTGGCAGAACTGGATAAATATCTGGATGACGCTTATCTGGCACACTTAAAGAGCGTGCGTATCGTACATGGTAAAGGTACCGGTGCCCTTCGAAAAGGAGTACACAATTATCTCCGCCGCCAGAAGCATGTGGCAGATTTCCACCTGGCTGAATTTGGCGAAGGAGATGCTGGTGTTACCATTGTAGAATTTAAGAAATAACTATATTTTATAAGGAGAAACTATGGTTGCTAAACAGAAAATCCTCATTGTCGATGATGACAACAATATTGCAGAGCTGATTTCTCTGTATCTTACCAAAGAATGTTTCGAAACAAAAATTGTAAACGATGGCGAGCTGGCTTTAAAAGAATTTCAGACTTTTCGCCCGAACCTGATTCTTCTGGATCTGATGCTTCCAGGTATTGACGGCTATCAGGTCTGCCGTGAGATCCGCCACACCTCAGACGTGCCGATCATTATGCTTTCCGCAAAAGGAGAAACCTTTGACAAGGTACTTGGCCTGGAGCTTGGCGCCGACGACTACATTATCAAGCCTTTTGATTCAAAAGAACTGGTTGCCCGTGTCCGTGCAGTTCTACGCCGTTTCCAGCCCAAACAGGCTGCAGTTGTAAGCGATGAGAAATGTGCCACTTATCCGGATCTTATTGTCAACCTTACCAACTATTCCGTTACTTATATGGGAAAACAGGTAGACATGCCGCCTAAGGAGCTGGAGCTTCTCTATTTCCTTGCTTCCTCACCCAATCAGGTATTCACCAGAGAGCAGCTTCTGGACCACATCTGGGGCTACGAATATATTGGCGATACCAGAACTGTAGACGTTCACATTAAACGTCTGCGCGAAAAAATCAAAGATCATCCGAACTGGTCTATTTCTACAGTCTGGGGAATCGGATACAAGTTTGAGGTAAAAAGCGAATGAGAAAAACGGTTCACAGCAAACTGATCTGCAGTTACATTTTCATTGGAATTGTAGGCTTCCTTTTCGCTACAGCAGGTGGCTCTCATTTCGTGGAAACCTATCTGGAAGAAGAAGTTGGCGCAAGGCTGTATGACAGTGCTGTACGATTTGCTTCTGATGCTGTCACTATACAGCAGGTTGCAGACAATGATAGCAAAGGACTGGAAAAGATTATGGATATTCTGGCTTCCGGAGAGGAAGCCGGGATACTGATCCTGGATAAAAATTTCCATGTGATCGTGCAGTCCTCAAATCTGGAATATAACGTCAGTTCTGCGAAATCCACTGCCGATTCTGAAGTTCAGACTTCAGAAACAGATAAAATCCCAGAGAATGGAACATCCTCTGAAAAATTCTCTGCTGCAAACACAATTTCCATCCCCTATTCTGATCTGGACTTCTGGCTTAATACCCAATATCAGATCAGTAATTTTTATGGCTATTTTTCCAGTCCCCATCTTAATGTGATGATATCGGTGGAAAATTCCGGTGTAACAGAAGGCTATGTTACCTACCATTATGACATGCAGCAGCTTTATCAGAAACGAAGCGGTCTTCTTGGAATTCTTCAGATGGTTTTTTTTGCCGTGTATGCCTTGTGCGGACTGCTCCTTCTCTGCTATCAGAAATGGATCCATACTCCAATGCAACAGATCATCAAGGGGGCTTCCGAATATGCCAACGGAGATCTGAGTTATCGCATTCCAGTGAAATCCGAGGACGAAATGGGCTATCTTGCCAAAACCCTGAACTACATGGCAGACAGGATCAACCAGAACGGAGAATACCAGCGCACCTTTATTGCCAATGTTTCCCACGATTTCCGCTCTCCTCTGACTTCCATCAAAGGATATGTGGAGGCAATTCTGGATGGCACCATCCCCCCGGAATTGCAGGACAAATATTTAAATATCATTTCCCATGAAGCTGACCGTCTGGAAAAACTGACGCGGAGCCTTCTGGTGCTGAATGATCTGGATGAACGGAAACGGATGATGAATATCCGCAAATTTGATATTAATGATGTGATCAAAAATACTGCCAATACGTTTGAGGTAATCTGTTCCAAAAAGAATATTGACCTGGAACTGCTGCTTTCCGGAAGAGAGCTGTTCGTAGAGGCAGATATGGAACAGATCCAGCAGGTACTGTACAATTTATTGGACAATGCAATCAAATTCAGTAATGACAATTCCTCGATCAACATTGAAACATCCGTAAAAAATGATAAGGTTTTCGTTTCTGTGAAGGATCACGGAGTAGGAATCCCCAAGGACAGCCTGTCCAAGGTGTGGGACAGATTTTACAAGACAGATACCTCCCGCGGAAAAGACCGGAAAGGTACAGGACTTGGGCTTTCTATTGTGAAAGAGATCATCAAAGCTCATAATCAGAATATTAATGTGATCAGCACGGAAGGTGTTGGAACAGAATTCATTTTTACTTTAAAGAAAGCAAAATAAATTATTCAGCAATTCTTTTTATAAAAAACGAAGACCTGGAGCGTGTTTGAAAAAAGCTCCAGGTCTTTTACTATTTCCAGTCATACTTGCGCAGATGCCCCTCCAGTTTCAGATGGGCAAAGTCATGCTGACGAAAGGCTTCATAAAGAATAATGGCAACCGAATTACTCAAATTCAGAGATCTTGTTTCTCCCAGCATGGGAATCCTTACGCAGGTCTCCTGATTGTCACGGAGAATCTCCTCCGGGATTCCGGCACTCTCCTTGCCAAACATGATAAAGCAGTCGTCCTCATACTTCACATCCGCATAAGTCTGAGGTGCTTTCGTAGTCGCATAATAAATCTTCGCTCCAGGATTTCTCTCCAGAAAATCTTCATAATCCAGATAAGTAGTTACATCCAGATCTTTCCAGTAGTCCATTCCGGCACGTTTCAGTGCTTTCTCACTTAATGAAAATCCCAACGGCTCGATCAGATGGAGCCTGGTTCCTGTAGCCACGCAGGTACGTCCTATATTTCCTGTGTTCGCCGGAATCTCCGGCTCATGAAGTACAATGTTTAATGTTCCCATAGTTTTTATACTCTCCTGTAATTACAGCAGTTTTATTTCGATTTTAAGGCAATATCTTATATATCTCGTCTTTAGCCGGCCGCTCCAGATACCTGCCATTCCCATTGTAGTAAAGCATTCTGTCATTTCCAGCATTCGTCTGTCCAATCACAGCAGCCATCATGCCCATTCTGCGAAGCTCCTGCACCAATGCTTCTCCTGCCGGAATACCGATCAGAACAGCCCCTTCCGAATTCAGCTTATAAGGATTAATGTCAAAGATTTCACAAATTTCAATTGTCTCCTGGCGTATGGGTACCTTGGAAAAATCCATTTCCAGTCCCACCTGGGAAGCCTCCGCCATCTTCCACAGAGCACTCAGAAAACCACCCTCACCCATTGCATAAAAAGCGGTAGCGCCAGCCTCTTTTACATTTATCTCATCCGCAGTCCCGTAAAGGGTTCTCAGATTCTCTGCCTCCCGTAAAAAACCTTCTGAAAAATGCTCTCTTAAAATCTCATGTTTTTCCCTTGCAATCTGCGCTGTGCCGTAAAGAGCAATGGCTCCAGCCACCACCAGTTCGTTTCCAGGCGTAAGAAGCCCGCTGATTTCAGCCTGCAGTGCTTCCATAGCCGCTTTTCCAAGCCTCATTTTCTCTTTTCCCTACAGAAGAAGAGAGAGGACAGCAGGAACTACCATTGCCAGAACAAGAATAACAGCAATGATCGCAGTTACAAGTTTTCTTTTCTTTGGATCAAACATTCCCATAATTTTTAACCTCTCATAACCATCCGGCACTTTACAGACTACAAATATACGCCATGTCAATACGGCCAGCCGAACAGTTACACCCTTTCTTTATTATATCTGAATTTCCTTCACTGCCGCATTATGAAGCAGTGGATCCCGGTTTTCATAGTCAAACAGCAATATTTTTCCATCCCGGAACACCTCAATATGCGCTGTCTTGGGCACCTTTTCCTGGCGCCTGTACTCCCAGACTGCTTTCTCATAGGGCTTCTGGTCATACTCAAAGGATGGATGGCTTTTCAGGTTTTCGCGAAGATACAGGTCGTAGATCATGCTGTCTGCCACCTTTTCCCAGGTCGCAGTTTCCATTCCTCTGCAATCTTCCGCAGCTTTTCCCGCAGGATTCTCCACCTCAGGATCCTGATTTCCAGATTTTCCTGCGGATTTTTCTTCCAGTTCTTCCTTCACAAACTCCAGCAGGATCTCATATCTGCGCATTCTGGAATGGGAAATCTCTGAATAACCTTTTTTCTCATAAAACTGTCCCAGCTTCTCATACAATGTGAAAGCATCCTCAAACAAAGGCTCCACACAGGCGATGGTATTCTGAAACTGTCCACTATTATAGTACAGTTCCACCATACTTTCCACCATTTTCAGCTTCAAAATGTCTTCATATGGCAGCCATCTGGTTCCCAGTACCTCATATGGCTCCAGTTCTTTATGCACAATGCCATATTCTTCTGTCATCTCTTTCATATGAGAGCCCTTCAGAACCTTCAGAAATCCAAGCTGAAGCTGCTGGGGACGAAGTGCATAAACATCATTGAAGGACCGGTGAAAGCTGTCATAATCCTCATAAGGAAGACCAGCGATCAGATCCAGATGCTGGTGAATATTCTTAAAACTATGGATGCGGTTTACAATCCCTGCCAGCTTCGGAAAATCCATAGTCCTGTGGATAGCACGAATAGTGTCCGGATTTGTGGACTGTACACCGATTTCCAGCTGGATCAGCCCCGGACGCATGGTGCTCATCAGTTCCAGTTCATTTTCCCTCAACAGATCTGCGGAAATCTCAAAGTGGAAATTGGTAATTCCATTATCATGATCTTTTATGTACTGCCAGATGGTCATTGCATGATCGTGCTTACAATTAAAGGTTCTGTCCACAAATTTCACCTGTGGCACTTTATGATCCAGGAAAAACTGAAGTTCTTTCTTTACCAGTTCCAGGTCGCGAAAACGCAGTTTCTTGTCCACAGATGACAGACAATAGCTACATGAAAAAGGACAGCCCCGGCTGCTCTCATAATAAATAATACGATTTTCAAAATCCTTCAGATCTTCGTAAGCAAAAGGTACCCTGCTTAAATCCATGATCTGCCGCCATCCGTTATTCTGAATTGTACCGTCCGGTTTACAGTACACAAGTCCGGTGGTTTTCTCCAGAGAAGGACTTCCATTCATATAGTGCTTCACCAGTTCCAGGAAGGTCTCCTCTCCTTCTCCAACCATTACACCATCAAATGCCGGGTTCTTTTTCAGAAATTCCTCTGCATCATACGATACCTCCGGGCCTCCCGCCCAGAAAGGAACATCCGGCAGGATCTTTCTCAGATCCTGCATCAGTTCCCGCACAAAAGTAATATTCCAGATATAGCAGGATATGCAGATCACATCCGGATGACATCTGTAAATATCCTTCAGAATGTCATCCTTCTGCTGATTGATGGTGTATTCCCGAAGTACAACATTGCTGTCATATTCTTTTGCGCAGGCTTTCAGGTTAAAGACAGCCAGATTGGAATGTATATATTTTGCATTACATGCTGCAAGTAATATCTTCATCGTTCTTACTCGTCCAGAAGTTTCTTTAACTCTTCTTTATCCGTAAGACCAACCAGACGGTGTGCTTCTGCTCCGTTCTTGAAAATGATCAGGGTAGGAATGCTCATAACCCGGAACTGCTGTGCAAGCTCCATGTTCTGGTCCACATCAAGCTTTCCTACTGCATAACCTTCCTCTCCCAGTTCCTCCACGATTGGCCCCTGACGCATGCATGGTCCGCACCAGGTTGCCCAGAAATCAAGAAGAAACGGTTTCTCGGATTTTAATACTTCCTCTTCAAAATTCTGTGTTGTGATTACTTTTGCCATAATTGATCCATCCTTTCTATCGGTCTATTCTTCTCTCTGATTTCATGTCGAAATTCTACTTTTTTTGTCTGTTTCTCACATACTGGTTTGCACTGAGTCCCGCCTGGGCACCATCGTAAACTGCCTTTGCCACCTGCAAAAGACCGCCGGTACAGTCACCTGCTGCAAAAAGCCCCGGAATGGTGCTCTCCATCTTTTCATTTACCTTGATGTTGCCTTTCTCAGTAAGTGCCGCGCCCATCTGTCTTGCCATTTCTGCGCTTCCTGCAGTTCCAAGCGCTACAAAAACGCCGTCTGCCGGGACAAATGTCTCTGTCGAATCCCTCACCGGACTCTCCTGACTATGGAACTCTGAAGCTTCCATTTCAGCTTTCTTTCCTTCTGGCAAAAGCTGAAGGTTCTTCTCTTCATCAGTATCTGATTTTGCATCCGTCTCTGACTCAGAGACCAGACGCAGTCCGGACACCTTCTCGTCTCCCTCTACAGACTGAATTTTCATTGTATTCACCGCAAAAGAAGATTTCCTGGAAAACTCCGGTTCTTTCCCATCTGTGTAGATGGTAACAGAACCGGCCATAGGTGCCAGTTCTTCTGCCTCATGAAGAGCGAAGTCGCTGTTTCCAAGCACTGCAACATCCTTTCCCCTGTAGAAAAATGCATCACACACAGCACAGTAGCTGACACCTCTTCCCTCAAATTCCTTAATCCCCGGAATTGCAGGAGCCTTTCGTTTGCTTCCTGTGGCAAGGATCACACTGATGGTGTCAAAATCACCTGCTGTTGTCTTTACTGTAAAAGTATCAAACCCGCCAATCCCCAGTACCTGTACCTCCAGGATCCGCACGCCTAATGCTTTCGCCTGTGCAAGTCCTGTCTCAAATAATTCTTTCCCGGAAACAGGATGTTCCATACCATAATAATTCTCTATTTTTTCTGCTTTTTCCAAAGCACCAATGCCGTTATTGATCACCAGTGGATCCATATTTGCCCGGGCAGCATACAAAGCTGCGGAAATTCCTGCCGGTCCGGCACCGATAATGATTATTTTTTCCATATACTTCAGAATCACCTGCCTTTCTCATGATTCCAATCTTTCCCATATATTGTTATTTTTCTTACAATTTCACGGTTCAGTATCTTCACAGTTATACCCTTCCCGGAATAGTACCTGTTAAATAGTTACCTGACAATATACTTTCCATAAAAGAAATTCAGACTTTTCATTTTTCGTCGGTTCTTTTTTCGTCTATAGCCTTCTCTGCATAAGCCAGTCCCCAGAATATCACAGCTGGCATACACGCCATCAACGGAAACGCATAACGCAGAAGACCGTTTACCGGAGAAGCTATACAGATTGCCACATTCAGCGCCGGGGCAGCCAATACCAGGATTCCTTTCCATCGCTTCCTGTAGATCAGATATCCAAGGAGCAGAATCACGATCCATGTGTAGGTTCCCGCATTGCAGATCTGCGCAAGACCTGGAATCTGACTCCACAGATCGGCATAACGTTTCAACTGATTCCTTGTCTCTGCGGAAAAGATCTGATGATAATCTGACTCTTCAATCAGCGGCTCATTTACTGTATAGAAGCGGTAGGAGCTCTGCGCGGTGCAATTATGAAATGGGTAATAATATCCATAGCTGTTATGAAGTGTGGCTTCTATATACACCCCCGGATGCCTCAGAAACATGCTGAACCAGGCATTAAAGTAGCGTTTCAGCTTCGCCATGGTAATATGTCCGCCGCGATAAGTTGCCTTTACCGGATCAGACAGTTCCGGATTATACAAATCCGCAATCTCATCATACTTCATCACCCCGTCAATTGCTTTAGCTTCTTCCTTTGTCACATCATCCGGATATTCCTTCAGATATCTGGCTGTCTGCTGCATTGGAATTGAGAAAAATACTCTGGATGGGAAATTACCAATGTATAGTCTCGGTGCCACTTCTTTCTGAAGCCCCATGTAGCCCACTGTCACAAGGATCACCATTCCAACTGCATACAGTCTGCGTTTTTTTCCAAGGAAAAAGAATAACAGGATAAATGCAGGAAGCACCATGTAAAGTCCATTATTTCTGGTAATGCACATGCCAAAGCCAACCAGAAACAGCACTGTCAGCTGCTGTCTTAAAGACTGGCCACTTTTTTCCCGAAGGGTGGGAATGCAGCATTCCACATAGATTACCATGAAAAGGGAAAACAGAGCGCTGAAACTTCCATCCTTAATGATCGTCTGGGAATAAGCTCCAAATACAGGCACAAGACTGAAAAATGCAATACAGCAGATATTGAACCATCTTGGTGCTCCCCATGATTTCAGTTTATAACAAACAGTGGCATAACATACCGCATAAATCAGTGCCAGCACGCCAACCACCATGAAAATGCCCCAGTTATCACTGATCACATTTCCAATTGTCATCAAGGCTCCCATTATAAGGCTTAATTCCCATGGATGCTTGTTTGTAAATCTCTGATTTCCGGCAAACATATTCAGCTGCCGGAAGCCATCATAGGGAACACTTCCTGGCCAGAAGATCAGGATATAGGGAAGCCATCCTGCCAAAATCAGCAAAAATGCTACCAGAAGGTAGTGTTTTTCCATAAATTCCGGAAATTTCTTTATATTCCTGCTGTGCAGAAAAGGATGCTTCTCTCCATATGCATATAAAAGACTGATCACTATATCAAACAGAAAAAAGAATCCTGCCCATGTAAGCAATGCGATCAGAATCTGATTTCTCCCAGCTGTAAAGAAGGTCCAGTTTCCCTGCACGGAAAAGGACATTCCGATCAGCATAAAAACAGAAAACATGGCGGCGATCAGATGCGTGATCCATTTACAGCTTCTGCAAAAATTCTTCCAGCATTTCATGTACAATGCAATGATTGCAATGAGAACCACCAGTTTGTCGATTCCGATTCCTGTCATCTCTTTCTTGCATAAAGAAAGAAATGTTTCTCCCGGATTATCTGCCGAACCAGCATACAAGCCCGTCATGGAAAGAGCAAACACTGTTAAAATGGCGGCAATAAACGGCAAAGTATATTTTTTTAATTTTTTTTCCACCAATAAATCCTCCCGACTTTTATCACACTGCCATTCTAACATTACTATATATGAAAAGCAAGGCGTGGTTTTTACAAGGTAAATTTTTGGAATTTACAGATTTTTTGAAATTTTTGTTGCGTCAAAGCAGTTTCTATGCTATTATATGCACTGTAAGTTCAGAGAACTTATAAATGCCCAGATAGCTCAGTTGGTAGAGCAGAGGACTGAAAATCCTCGTGTCGCTGGTTCGATTCCGGCTCTGGGCATTTTTTTATTTTTCAGATACGCTCTGGAAAAAGCCGCCCCCGAAGGGGCGGCCTCATTTATTTTGTAAGCATTTTATCTAATGTTTCGTTCAGCATCTCTCTGGATGTCACCTGTATCGCCTGAATTCCTGCCTTCTTCGCTCCTTCCACATTATCCATGCGGTCATCGAAAAACAGACACTCTTCTGCTTTCAGGCTATATTTCTCCAGAAGAATTTCATAAATCTCCCTGTCTGGCTTCAGGGCGTGAACCTGATAGGAAACAACTCCCCCATCAAGTACATTCAGGAATTTCGCTCCCTTGGTGTGCACATGGAACAGTTCTTCTGAGTAGTTGGAAAGCAGGTAAATCTTATAACCATTTTCCTTTAGCGCTGCAACCTTGTCCCAGACCTCCGGACGCTTTACAGCCATCTGCTCTCCGTTTCGAAGGAACCAGCCCATCACATCCACATCGTCCGGGTACTTCAGTTCATACTGATGAATGGCTTCCTCAAGGCTCAGCCTTCCTCCGTCAAGTCCCTGTACCCAGATCTCATTGTCAAACATTTCCTCGCCAATTCTCTTCGCCTCAGCTTCAGAAAGGCCGTAGTCCCTGGTCAGCATCTCAAACCAGCGATACTCCACCAGTACATCTCCAACATCAAAAATTAAATTCCGAATCATTAGTCTTCATAACCATTCGGGTTATTACTCTGCCATCTCCAGGAATCCTCGCACATCTCACGGATGCCATTCTCAGCTGTCCAGCCAAGCTCTTTCGCTGCCTTGGAAGCATCGCAGTAGCAGGTAGCAATATCGCCTGCACGACGTGGTTTGATCGCATATGGGATCTTAACGCCTGTTGCAGCTTCGAAATTCTTCACAATATCAAGAACACTGTAGCCTTTTCCTGTGCCAAGGTTATAGATTGCAAGTCCAGGATTCTCCTCGATCTTTTTAAGCGCTTTTACATGACCTTTGGCAAGATCTACTACATGGATATAATCTCTCACGCCGGTTCCATCCGGAGTGTCATAGTCATTACCGAATACGCCAAGCTCTTTCAGCTTGCCAACAGCAACCTGTGTGATGTATGGCATAAGGTTGTTCGGGATACCATTTGGGTTTTCGCCGATGGTTCCGCTCTTGTGGGCACCGATCGGATTAAAATAACGAAGCAGCATTACGTTCCACTCCGGATCTGCTTTCTGGATGTCTGTAAGAACCTGCTCCAGCATGGATTTGGTCCAGCCATATGGGTTGGTACACTGTCCTTTCGGGCATTCTTCTGTGATCGGGATCTGTGCCGGATCTCCATATACAGTTGCAGAGGAAGAGAAAATAATATTCTTAACACCATGTTTTCTCATTACATCTACAAGAGTCAGGGTTCCTGCAATATTATTCTCATAATATTCCCAAGGCTTTACAACGGACTCTCCAACAGCCTTCAGTCCGGCAAAATGAATACAGGAGTCAATGTCTTCTTTGTCAAAAATCTGGTCAAGGGCTTCCCTGTCCAGGATATCTGCTTTATAAAATTTAACCGGCTTGCCTGTGATCTTGGAAACTCTGTCAAGGGCCTTCTCGCTGGAATTAGACAGATTATCCAGAACTACTACGTCATAACCGGAATTCTGAAGTTCTACAACTGTATGGCTTCCAATGTATCCTGCACCGCCTGTTACTAAAATTGCCATGATATTTTCCTCCTCGTTTGCTGCAAAGTTCCCACCATTCATCACAATCAATAAACAAATAACCTTCTGCTGTTTTCTCTTTTCACAGCACTACACGGAATGTTATCTGCAAACAGCAACTGTGATGGTTTATGTCCATTCTTTGCAATCTTTATTCGTAACCTGGAAGACATGTTTTATGTTACCGTGAACGGAGTGAACAGTAACTGTTTTATGCCTGCCAGTTTTAGAATACCACTATTTATATTTTTCTACAATAGATTTCATCTCAGATAATTTCTGTTCCATATCCCACACCAGCTTGAACTGGGTTCTTGCACGATCCAGATTCTGATTTTCTCGATGAATGCGGAAGTAATGATCTCCCTCCAGATGGTCTGCCAGGAAACGCATTCCACACTCAAAGGTCATCAGGATTGCACCCATCGGAAGCATTTCCACCTCCAGATCTGTGAGGGCACCGCCGCAGCCTTCCAGAAATCCTTTTACATACACCTCAAACAGATGAAGGTCACAGGACACTTTGGAAATATCCTGCTCATCCTCTGCTGCCGTGCTTGCGCCAAAACGGATGGAATCACCAAAATCATTCAGAGAAAGTCCCGGCATTACCGTGTCCAGATCGATCACACAGATTCCCTTATGTGTAGCATTATCGATCATGATATTATTCAGCTTTGTGTCATTGTGCGTTACACGAAGAGGCAGCTTACCTGCATCCTGTAAATCCACAAGTGTATGGGCCAGCTGCTCTCTTTCCAGGACAAACTGTATCTCCTTCTGAACATCAGCCGCCCGTCCGCATGCATCCTCTTCCACAGCCTTTTTAAAATTGGCAAATCGCTTCACTGTATTATGAAAATCCGGGATTGTCTCATGAAGAGTATCTGCCGGATAATCAGCAAGAAGGCGCTGGAAATTACCAAATGCAAGAGCACTCTGGTAAAAATCCTCGTCATTTTCCACCTGATCAAAGCAGGTTGCATCTTCTATAAACAGATACGCTCTCCAGTATTCTCCCTCTTTATCTACAAAATAAGGAGCTCCAGCACGGTCATTTACGATATTCAGGGTTTCGCGCTCTGCATCCCCGCCATTTTCCAGGATTTTCTTCTTCAGCCAGGAGGTGACACCACTGATATTCTCCATAAGACCAACAGGATCTTTGAAAATCTGCTTGTTCATTTTCTGGAGAATATAGCGCTTCTGTCCGGCTTCTGTGGAAAATACAGCACAGTAAGTCTCATTAATGTGGCCATTTCCGAATATGCCAACCTCTTCAAGTTTACCGCCAAAATCAAAGCTGTTGATTACTTCCATCAGTTCCTGATGGCTTACATCTTTTGTTTTTCCCACTTATTTTTCCTCCCAAAGCTTCTGAGGATAAAGACCGTCATCTTTCAGCTTCTGAATTGCAGCAACTACTACCGGCTTATCTTCTTTATAGGTAACTCCGTACCATTTGTCCATAGATTTCAGAACTTTGACAGTTGCTTTCTTCTCGCCAAGAAGCTCATCTACAACAAATGGAAGGAAATATTCGCATTTCAGAGGATTCTTTTCCACATTTTCTTTCAGGAATAATGGGAATCTGTCCTTCAGTTCTCTCAGAATGCTTGCAGAAAATCCCCACATATTCATAGACACCGTAGCATCCATAGGAAGCTCTGTCCATGTAGCACCATCATCCTCGGTATAAGCAGCACCGCCATCTCTCTTCTCAATATGGGTGCGCTCATTAATATCCTTCAGAAATCCCTCTTCGTCTGTCACACAAACACCACGAGCCACATGTCCATTATCTGTCAATGTGTTCTCAAGCTTGTAGCCTACCATCATGTACTGATAAATGCCGTCTTTATCCTGATTCTCTGTAAGGAAATCATATGCCATCTTAAATGCATGACGTCCATAATAATCATCCGCATTAATAACGGCAAAAGGTCCATCAATCACATCAATACAGCTCATGATCGCATGTCCGGTTCCCCATGGCTTCACACGTCCTTCCGGAACTGTAAAGCCTTCCGGAAGATTATGCAGATCCTGGAATACAAATTCTACCTGGATATGCTTACTCATACGATCTCCGATAGCAGCACGGAAATCAGCCTCATTCTCCTTCTTTATAATAAATACAATTTTTTCAAACCCTGCCTGAATAGCATCATAGATAGAAAAATCAATGATAATGTCCCCGTCCTTATCAATAGGATCGATCTGCTTCAGGCCACCATATCTGCTTCCCATACCTGCTGCCATTACTACCAATACCGGCTTTTTCATGTTATTGCTGCCTCCCATTTTTTATTTGTCAAAACGGATATTCCTGATCCGCTTTGTTGCTTATTCATAACGATACCAGGGACAAACAATTGCCCCTGGTTCGATGGTAACAGACAAATCTCTTCTTGTCAATTTCTATCAATTATTTCACAGGAAATACTCCGGTTTTAATATTCCCAGACCGCTCCCCAGCACTTTTCCTGACTTCAGATATTTCTTTGCAGCTCTCTGAAGAGATGTGTTCTCGGAATATACATTCAGGTTCCGCTGTACCTTTCCCCAAATACGCCATTCAGCCTCACGCTCATCCCAATCTGTTTCTACAATCTGAAATTGATTCTGAAACATAATGATATTGCTTTTCTCCGGCAAAATGTCTTTAAGCCCCGGATAGAGCAGCCAGGAATGACACAGATACGGCATCTCTTTTCCCCAGAAAGCCATTCCCTGAATAATGGATTCCCTCACACTCTCCAGTGTGAGCTTTTCGCCCTGTGGAATATGAATACTGATGATCGGATCTCCTTTTTTTACCATTCTTTCTCCTGCTGTAAAATTCCAGCGGGAATCCATGATTTCAAATTGCATTCTTCCAAGCCTGAAAATGGTAAGCTTCATATGGCGGAAAAACCAGTCGTATTCATCAATTCCATACTCTCCATATTCCAGAAAACAGTTTTCACACCAAAAGGTCAGATCGTAAAAAGTGTCCCTGAAAATTTCCCGGCTGATTCCCCGCTTTTCATAAGCATCATAGGTTTCGGCGCCCATGCGGCATAAATAATACAGAAACACAAGCCGATAATCCTTTTCCAAAAGAATTTTTTCATAAAACAAAGCTCTGTCTTTCTCATACAAAAGCTTATTTTCCTGATATTCTTCCTCCCCAATGCGTCCGGATTCCTGAAGCTCATTAAGCAGATGCACAGCCTCCGGCAGCATGTTGATTTCAGCTAAAAATTCATTTATTTTCATTGGCAAATCCTCTGAGATTTACAACCTGTCCCGTTATTCTTGCTTCCTCTGCTGCCAGTGCCATCAGATGACTCTCCACGGAAACAGCAGCGTCTGTTTTACCCTTTCTTCCTTCTCCTACCATACGGACAAAATCATGCATCATACTCATATCACTTCCGTTATGTCCGTTTGCAGGTGTGTGAAGCTCTATTGTCTCCAGATTCCCACTGACAAAATCTCTGATCTCAATAGTACCTGCATCCATATCGCCTTTGATCTCACCTTTTGTTCCCATAAGACGGATCCGTCTAGCACACTGGTCTGTAAAGGCTGTCATAAGGAAGGACGCTGTTACCTGATTTTCAAACTTTATGTCAACGGACTGGTGATCTACTACTGTATTATCACAGTGGAATACACATCTTCCGTAAGGTCCTTTTTTCAAAGCCTCCAATACATGCTCCGGATCTGTCTGATCGGTCACTGCACGTACCAGATAGCCATCTAAATTCTCCAGATAAAAGCGTGGTGCATAGAAAGCACATTCATCTCTATGTGGGCATCCATCCAGACAATAAGCAGGAGCTCCTTCCGGTGCATTTTCCTCTGTAAAATAAGACAGTTCACCAAAGGAACTAAGGCTTTCGCATTTACTGTCTGCCAGCCACAGCATGATATCCATATCATGACAGCATTTCTGCAGGATCATAGGACTGGATTCCTCTGCATTTCTCCAGTTTCCTCTTACAAAGCTATGTGCCTGATGCCAGTAACCTACCTCTTCCATATGCTGGATAGTCATAAGTCTTCCTATTTTGCCTTCTTCCAGAAGTTCTTTTAATTTGGAAAAGAACGGAGAATACCGAAGTACGTGGCACACGGACAGAATACGGTCGTATTTCTTCGCCATCTCTCCCATTTCAATGATTTCTTTCTTGTCGGGAGACATGGGCTTTTCACAAAGTACATGATATCCCTTTTTCAGAGCCATGATCGTAGGCTCATAATGCATCCTGTCCATGGTGCAGATCATGGCACAATCTGCCAGCTTTTCTTTTCCAAGAAGCTCTTCATAGCTTTCGAAGCAAAGCTCTTCCGGAATATTGTGTCTTTTTGCAAAGCTCTCTCTGCGCTCTTTATCCGGCTCTGCAACTGCCACCACCTGAAATTCATCTGGATGGTCCAGTGCATACTGAGAATAAACATGACCTCCTCTAAGGCCTGCTCCAATTACAATACTCGTTACCTTTTTCATACTCTTTTACTCCTGTCGCAAACGTATTTTTAAAACCGTATCTTTTTCATCTGGCAATGGATAGGTAAATACCGGATCATCTCCGAAGGAAACAAAGGCCACATCCGGATACAGCACCGTATTCCATGCTTCCCCTCTGTTCACCTCACTGCCGTCTGCAAGATATGTAACAGATTCCAGCTTATCCGGGCCGATTCCATACAGCGGAAGTGCTCCAAGCGGTGTCTCATAAACATGAGCATAAATGATGTCACCTTTCTGGGTATATCTTCCCCAATCCGGCTTTTCCAATTTGGAAATTCCGCATCCGTAAATGCTCTCCCCATTTTTTTTCATCCATTTTCCAACTTCTGTGAGAATCTGAACACTCTCCTCCGGAATATTTCCACGGGCATCTGGTCCCACGTTCAGGATCATATTTCCACCCTTGCTGGCACATTCCACCAGCTTTCTTACAAGCATCTGAGGGGTCTTATACTGATGGTCGAAATTGCAATATCCCCAATGATTATTCATAGTGGCACAAAGTTCCCATGGAATGGGTTCTCCCTTGTCATCACATACTCCTTTTGGAGGAATGATCTGCTCCGGACTTGCAAAATCACCGCTGTAAATCAGTGGTTTCTCTGTTGTAATGCTGCCATGGTTATCCCCCGCACCTTCCAGACGGTTGTCAATGATCACATCCGGCTGATACTTTCGAACCATTTTGATCAGCTCTGTGGCTTTCCATTTTTCTCCGGTCATATCGTCATAGGAAAAATCGAACCATAGAAGATCCAGCTTGCCATACCCTGTTACAAGTTCCTTTATCTGGCCATGCATATACGCAAGATATCTGTCAAAATCAATTTTTTCATCTTTATATGCCGGATTGTTTCGCATAGGATGCTGCCTGTCTCCATATTTAGGAAAATCCGGATGATGCCAGTCGATAATGGAAAAATAAAGACCAACCTTTAATCCTTCCTCTCGGCATGCATCTACAAATTCTCTTACCAGGTCTCTGCCTGCTTTTGTGTTTGTTGACTTGTAGTCTGTCAGTTTAGAGTCAAACAGACAAAATCCGTCATGGTGCTTTGCTGTAAGTACCACGTACTTCATGCCTGCTTTTTTTGCCAGACAAACCCATTTCTTCGGATCATAATCCACAGGATCAAACTGATCAAAATACTTACTGTATTCCTCAATTGTCATTTCTTTCTGTGACATCATCCATTCACCGCATGCTGGAATGGAGTATAATCCCCAATGAATAAACATACCGAATCTGTCTTCCATAAACCATTTGGTGCGCTGTCTTATTTCCTCATTCATGTTTCTATTCTCCTGTCTTCTTCATTATATCAGAAAATTTTGTATATTCAGCATTTTTATCAAAAAACTTTCATTTCACCTGTCAACCTTTCACGGCTCCGCCAGACAGTGCCTCAATAAAGAATCTGCTGAAAATACAGTACAGAAGCACAGGCGGAAGAATGATAATCACCATAGCGGAAAAAAGTCCGTTATAATTGGTGTTAAAGGCTGTTGTGAAAGTAGACAAAAGCGCCGGTACTGTCAGCTTTTCCCTTGTGATCAGCACAAGAGAGGCCCAGTAATACTCATTCCAATTATTCAAAAACGCAAGCACAGCTGCTGTCATAATTCCCGGACGTGCAATTGGAAAAATTACTTTCATCCAGGTCTGTACATACCCACATCCGTCAATTCTCGCCGCCTCTTCCAGCTCTCTTGGGATATTGTCGTAATAGTTTTTGATCACAAAAAAACTCACTGCAATTCCACTGCAGGAATAAATCAGGATCAGCGCAGATCTTGTATCATATAAATGCAGGCGGTTTACCAGATTATATACCGGATAAGTAAGGGCTGTGGCTGGGATAAACATGGTGGAATACAAAAGTACATTTACCAGTGCTTTTCCTTTGAATTCCATTCGCGCTACCACATATGCAGACATGGAAATCATCACCACACTGATCACCACGGAAACACCTGCGACAAAAAGACTGTTTCCAAAATATCTCATCACATGTAAATCTTTAAATGTGGAAATATAACCATCCAGACAAATGGATTCCGGAAGCTGAAAGCCAGGTCTCGCCATAGGATCTTTTTTCAGGCTGGATAAAACCAGCCAGCCAATGGGAAGCAACGACACGATCAGCGCCCACGCAAGACAAATGTAAGTCACGATCCTGGTTCCCGCCGGCATACTATTTACACCTTTCAGGGTATTTGTTTTTTTCATATTCATCCTCTTTTCCTTCTTATTCTTTCTCTTTCCTGAAAGAAATGCTGTATACAAAATTAATCACCAGAATGATCACCATCCCAGCCAGGATCTGGATCATTGCCACTGCATTGGCTCGTCCAAACTGGGTTCTCGGACTGGTAATGGCAAGCTCGCGGATAATGTAACTGATACTGTAGGTTCCTGCAGCTCCTTTTGTCAGGAAATAAACCTCGTTATAAAGAAGGAAGCCGGAGGTTGCAGCAAGAACGGATACTGTTTTTAAAGTTCCTTTGATCATAGGGATTGTAATATACCAGTCCTGTCTCAGACCGCTTGCCCCATCCAGCATAGCTGCTTCTCTTACCTCTTCCGGCACTGCCATAATATTCCCCAAAATCATTAAAGTTGTAGTTCCTGTAAAGAAAATATAGGCACAGGTCATGGCCACAAAAGCCGGTCCTTTCAGAAGTAGGATATTATCCCTGAATTCTTTGTTGAAAAGACGAATGATCGGGTTGATAATTCCATAAGAAGGGTTGTACAATTGTAAAAATACAATGCCCATAGCGGCAGTTGAGATCATATTCGGAATAATATAGACATTTCGTACAAATTTAATACCTTTTACCTTTCTGGACAGGGCCAGAGCGATCAAAGCAGCAATGGGAATCTGTACCACTGTTCCAAGAATGGCCCAGGTGGTTGAATTTTTCAGTGCTTCCCAGAAAAATGGATACTTGTTAAAAATATAATCATAATTATCCCACAAATTGCTCCAGCCGAAAAACTCCGGACTAGTAATATTGGTATAATCCCATTTGCAGAAAGAAGTGATAAACACCGTAATAATGGGATACAGATAAAATACGCAAAATGCGATCAGGGTAGGCGCAAGAAACGCTATAATAAATCCTTTTCTCCGCGTACCCAGCTTATTCTTTCTTTTTTTCGCAGCATTCTGATTTTCCAAATTCATACCTCCAAAAAGGGAAGAGATTTCTCCCCTCCCTCTTCTATTTCATTCATAGTTTCTGTTCATCACAGCTGTGTGCTTTAAGCAACCAACGCGATCAGCTCTGTCTGAAGTGCTGCAAATCTTGCATCAATATCTGTTCCTGATACCGCACACTCCATCAATGCATTGATGATAGCTTTGTCCACGTCAGATCCCCAGGTATAGTTCATGTCAATCACTACAGTATCAGCTTCATTTACCTGAGAACAAGCCTGTGCAAGCTTTCTTGTAGCTGCATCATCACTCTCTTCTGCAAGTGCGTTCAAATCAACTGTTGTGTTACATGGATTTGCCTGTACGCCAGTGAAGATTTTTTCTTGAACCTCAGCACTTGTCATATATTTGATAAACTCAAGTGCCAGCTCTGTTTTCTCATCACTCATGTTATTTGCCACAGCAAGTCCGCCGCCTGCAGAAGCGATTGCAATATTTCCAGGGAATAAAGCAGGCTCAATGGCATCTGTTAAAGACGCATCAATTCCACTTGCATTCCATACACCATTGAAAAGAACACCAGCCTTACCATTTGTATTAAATTCTGCCATAAGATTTCCGTTATCATCTGTAGTATGCTCAGAACCATTTGCCTGATCCAGGTTTGCAGCAGTCTTAAATGCAGCTGCAAATTCCTCTGAATTGATGGTGTCCTCTGTCAGCTCAGATTCCAGCATTTTCTTTCCTTCATCTGTAGAAGCCATAACTGTGTTTACAATATAGCTGGAGCCCTGTCCTGCAATGTATCCGTACACATCCTCGTCCAGAGCACAGATTTTTTCCATTGCTTCTCCAAAAGAATCCCAGTCTGCAAACGCCTCCTCTGTAATTCCGGCTTTTTCAAAAATATCGGAATTATACCATAAGCCACGGCTCTCAATCTGATCATGCACTGCATAAATATGACCATCCATATCATGCTGTGTATAGTTAAGACCAACTGCATCCTGCAGACCATTTTCATCGATATACGGTTTCAGATCGTATACCAGATCCTGGGAAAGTGCTGCCTGCGGAACTCCGCCACCGCCTACATCTACCAGATCCGGGAAGGAACCGCCAGCAACCTGTGCACTTACAATGTCATCTCTGTTTTCTACAGCGATTGGTTTGAATGTAACTGATCCATCAGCATGTTCCTTTGCGAACTCATCATAGATATCCCTCATAACCTGAGCTGCAGCCCACTCGCTCTCATCCTGGTAATATCCATGGTAAAATTCCAGAACATCATCATCTGCATAAGCAGTCGTTCCAAATCCAACCAGTGCAGTAGTCCCCATTGCTGCTGCCAGTAAAACACTTACCATTTTTTTCTTCATTACAAAAATCCTCCTTCATAAATTATACGTCTTTGCTTTAACTGTCCTTATTTTACCCTTGTTTTTGGTATTTTTGAATGAATCCCGTTTGCAATTTACAGGTATTTATTGACATTTTCACAATAAAAATAAGGAAAATATTTACCTGACGGCAATATTTTCCTTATCTTTATTTTCCCTATTTATCTATTTTCATTTCACCCAGCTGCCGGGTAAAAGCTTCCGGTGAAATTTTACCGGTAAGCTCTCTGAAAATGTTTTCTGTAAAATAGGCTTTCTGTTCATAAGTCCACAGATTATCCGGAACTTCAATTTTATCCTCTGCGCTTAATACCAGGGAAGCAGCCTGAAACAGCCGCGGCATTTCCTTCTCGTAAGAATCCAGAACTACCTGCTTATTCGCCGGAATCTGCTCTGTTTCCTCCAAAATCCGCGTCTGCACCTTCTTGCTTAGCATATATTTCAGGAACCGGATGGAAGCCTCCTCTTTCTGTTCGTTTCCACTTTTTCCAAGCACATAACCAAAACAGGCAGATTCGCAAGACAGCTTCTTCCCGGATGTAGTTGGAAGCAGTGCATACTTGGCATTAATGTTTTCGGAAATCATGGAAGCGCCCCATACGCCATTCACATATATGGCAAGCTTTCCTTCATTGAACAATCTGGTCTCATCCAAATAACTGTATTCTGCATTTTCGGAGGTGGAATATACATAAATTTCCTGCAGCCGTTTCAATACCTCTGAAATTGTACCGATATCGTTTCTGTCCTTTTCTGTACCTTCTTCCAGAAGCATATGATCCATAAAATAAAGATAGCCCTCCGGAGATGTCTGAAGCGAAGCAATTTCATTATTCTCACGTTCCGACCATTTCCAGATTTTGTAGCACATACCGCGAAAAGCATCCCAGGTCCTGGGAATTTCCTTTACGCCAGCTGCGTGCAGAATATCTTCATTATACCAATAACCACCACTTAAGGACAAAACATCTGACACTGTAAACAGCTCCCCTTCTTCTGTGGTCCAATAGTTCAGATTGGTCTGGGAAATATTGGAGGCAAACTCTTCATCTTTTTTCACATAGGGCATAATATCCAGCGCCATATCATTTTCTACAATAAAATCATAGGTTGTATTCTGTCCCATACCGCTGAAGGTAATCACATCCGGCATATCTCCCACCATGATCATGTCCTCCACCTTACGCAGCATTTCCTTTCTTCCTGGCATGGAGATCAGCTGCACCTCAATGTCCGGATTCTCCTTCTGAAATCCATCGTAAATATCCCTCATAGCTACATGATCTTCACCAGTTCCGCCCCATGCATGAATCATTGTGATAGTTACAGGCTCTTTTTCTTCTTTCCCGCAGCCTCCAAGGATCAGACTCCCGGCTATTCCGATACTAAAGAAAAGACCTCTAATTTTTCTCTTCATGTTGTTCTCTTTTCCTGAATTCTTTTGGTGATACCCCGGTTATCTTTTTAAACATTTTTGAGAAATAACCAGCATCTTCCACTCCTACCGCTTCTGAAATCTCATAAGTCTTCATCTCTGTATTCTGCAGATATTCTTTTGCCTTTTCCACCCGTTTCATTAAAATCTCATCAAACAGATTCACACCTGTTTTATTCTTATAATAACGGCTGAGATAGCTGCGGTTCACATGCAGGGTATCTGCAATATCATCCAGCGTGATCTTTTTGCGAAAATTTTCTTCCAGATACTGTTCAATCTGATCAAGCAGTGATTCTGGTTCTTCTGCCTTCGTATGCTCCTGGATTTCGATCTCCTTTTTCAGTCTGGATAGCTTTCCAATTGCTTTTTCCACTGCCAGTGGAAGTTCGTCTATAATGGAAATCTTAAGCACATACTCACATACACTGTATTTAATGGCACGTTTGGCATACTCAAAATCTGAATATGCGGTAAGGATGATCACCTGGGTTTCCGGGCAGGTTTCGTATACATATTTACATACTTCTAATCCGTCAACACCAGGCATCTGTATATCTGTTATCACAATGTCCGGCATTTCTCCCCGGATCTTCTCCAATAGTTCCTGTCCATCACTGACTACGCTCTCCAAAGAACAGTCCATTTTTTCCCAATTTATCAGTTTCTGCAAAGCCTCTCTGATGTATCCTTCATCATCGGCTGCTATCACTTTCCACATAATTTCCACCTCTTTCAATTGGAACTGCAATTTCTATTTCCGTTCCCTTTCCCGGTTCGCTCCAGACCTGAAACTTGTAATGATCTCCATACAGGATCCGGAGCATTTTCTTTGTATTTTCCCAGCCCACATGGGTATGAGGAGTTTTTTCTTTATTTTCCTCTGCCTTCGTCTGATTCCGACAAACGCCTACTCCATCATCTTTTACCCAGATGTAGAGCATTTCCCTTTCATATAAAAGGACCTGCAGATTTCCTTTTTCACGCTTTGGTTCCAAACCATGCGAAACTGCATTTTCCACCAGTGGCTCAATAAGAAGACGGGGAATCAGATCTTCGCCGATTTTTTCATCTTCAAGCTTCACCTCATAAGACAGTTTATCCTGGTAACGGCTTTTCTGCAGATATAA
The DNA here is from genome assembly GCF_040914025.1 of Ruminococcus sp. RTP21484sp1_RTP21281st1_A8_RTP21281_210402. Lineage (NCBI taxonomy): Bacteria > Bacillati > Bacillota > Clostridia > Eubacteriales > Oscillospiraceae > Ruminococcus > Ruminococcus sp. RTP21484sp1_RTP21281st1_A8_RTP21281_210402. Next base: position 77,211 of record NZ_JBCPGE010000012.1, on the reverse strand, counting down.
ATAAAACTGAACTATTTCCAGTTCCTCTTTTACCTTTATCTTAATCTCTTTTTCCCGGAATATCTTACCCTGCATCAGTCTGGAAAAAGCATTCAGTCCATCGTAAACTTCTTCGTTTCCAGCCATTTTCGCTTTCAGACTCAGCATGGCCAGAATATTAAACTGGAAATGCGGATTTATCTGGGACTGCAGATATTTTACCTGAGACCGGGCTGCCACAATTTCTTTTTCATAAACCTGAGTAATCAGATATTCGATCCTGTCTGCCATCTCATTAAACACGATTCCCATGTCATGAAATTCCTGAATAGAGGAATCTTCCATTCTGGCATTCAGATCCGGTTTTCCAAAAGCCTGTATGCTTTGGATCATCCTGGTAACCGGTTTGGTGAAACGGTAGCTGATAGCATATGCAACCAGAAATGCAATTCCCAGTACCACAATAAGACCCACAAGAACGATAAAAAGAGTGGGCTTCAAAATAGAAAAAATATTCCCATACCCTACTGAGATCACTGTACGTACTCCAAATCCACAGAGATTTCCATAACCAATCACCTTCGTACCTGCCAGGTCTTTTGTTCCATTCCATGAATTCTCAGAAGTCTGCAGCTTTTTCACCAGCTCCTGAGCTCCTTCTGAGGCAAGCAGCTGATCGTTTTTATCCAGGACAGCCCATCCTCCATTATGATACAGCTGTACCGTTTCCAGAACTTTCGCTACTGCACTCTGACTGATCTGCACGATTCCGATTCCTTTTTCCCTCATATTTTCATCATAAATTCTAAAAAAAATATTTAATTCATCTTTATCAGACAAACAGGCGTACTGGTCACTGGTACTTTTAAATTCCTGCTGCATGTTTTCGTATTTTCGCTTCTGTTCTCTCCCGGCAGCCAGTGTGGTGGCATAATAGTGCTCATAAATACATTCATTCCCATTATTAAACAGATAAATTCCAGTAACAAAAGGAAGCTGGCGTTCCACCATATTCCGCTCTGAAAAAAGCTCCATGCTGTAAGAAAGCTGTGGTTCTATTTCCTCCAGGTCGTATTCTTCTTTCTGAAAAAAGTCATCCAGTACCGTATTATGACGTATGGCGATCACACTATCCTCAATAAACTGCATATGAGCCTCATACTGCTGACTGGTATATCGAAGTACATATTCAATATCTTCCTGTGTTTTCTGAAAGAAGAAAGAGAAAAAGACATAGAAAACAGCTGCACATACAGACAGTAAAGTACATACAGAGGTCAGTATCATCAGAAATGTAAGTTCCCTTTTCAGAGTGTAGTTTTTTTTCATTTTATTTATCCCCAGGGTAAATTTCTATATTATAAATTCATTATAGGAAAAGCTTTCGAAACTTGCAATCAGTTTTCACCAAAAAAAGCAATAAAAAGCAGAAATATTTATAGCATTTCACCTAAATATAGGGTATACTGATATTGTCTCAGGAACAAGGGCAGGGTTTTTATATGACAGCATTCTGATAATGCCGTCATTTTTTTGCACCTTGTTAAAGTGATCATACTCACTTATTGACAAAGAAGGAGAGGTAAAATGAAAGTAATTAAAGTTAAGAATTATGAAGAGCTGAGCCGTACTGCAGCTACCATTATCGCCGGTGTTATTTTGTCCAAACCGGATTGTATCCTTGGTCTTGCTACCGGTTCTTCCCCGGTAGGTACCTACGATCAGCTGGCTGCTATGTATGAAGAGGGAATACTGGATTTTTCCCATGTAAAGTCTGTGAACCTGGACGAATATGTCGGACTGGACGGATCCAATGACCAGAGCTACCGTTACTTCATGAACAAGAACCTGTTCAGCAGAGTCAATATAGATATTAAGAATACCTATGTTCCGGACGGAACCAATCCGGATACAGAGGCCTGCTGCGAAGCTTACAATACACTGCTTAAGAATATGGGAGCTGCAGACCTTCAGCTTCTTGGAATAGGACCTAATGGCCACATCGGATTTAATGAACCAGACGACCATTTCCAGGCTGGCACACACTGTGTAGATCTTACAGAGGCTACCATCCAGGCGAATAAGCGTTTTTTTGCAAGCGAGGAGGATGTGCCGCGCAAGGCTATTTCTATGGGAACCGGCAATATTATGAGCGCAAAGACCATTCTTCTTGTAGCTAACGGCAAGAACAAAGCCAAGGCTCTCGCTGCTGCGATCAAAGGACCTGTTACCCCACAGTGCCCGGCTTCCATCCTTCAGTTCCATCCCAATGCAATTATTGTGGCAGATGAGGATGCACTGAGCGAACTGTAATTTTTTATTTATGCTTATATAAAAAGGAGCTGCCTCAGTATGTTCCAAAAAGGCTTTCTGCAAGCTGTACGTCACAATTTGCAGAAAGCCTTTTTCAACACGCTCTAAAAAAGCAGCTCCATTTTTGTACCTTTTCCAAGATCGCTGTCCACATTGATCTGTGCATGATGTAAGGTTGCCCCATGCTTTACAATGGACAGTCCAAGACCAGTTCCTCCGGTCTGCCGCGAATGGCTTTTGTCCACCCGGTAAAATCTCTCAAATATTCTTTTCTGTTCAGATTTTGGAATTCCGATTCCATCATCCTCAACCCGGTAAAAAGGACGATCCCCTTTTCTGCCTACATAAATATGAATGTGTCCTCCCGGATTGGTGTAACGAACAGCATTGTCCGCAATATTGTACAGCATTTCATATAAAACATGCCGTACTCCCTGAATGTTGATTGGAATACCACAATAATCCAACGAAATGTTTTTCTTTTCCGCATGATCCCGGAGATTGTTTACCACATCCTTTGCCAGCTCATCAAGCTCTACACTTTCCATGGAGACCACTGCATCCTGCTGTTCATCCAGACGCGACAACTGGATAATATCTGCCACCAGATTTCCCAGACGATTGGCCTCCTTATAGATTCGTCCTGAAAAATCAGCAATATTCTCCGGTCTCACCATTCCATTCATCATCAGCTCCGCATAACCGGAAATGGACATCAGAGGTGTCTTTAATTCATGGGAAACATTTGCAGAGAATTCCCTTCTCACAGCCTCTGTCTTCTTCAACTCCTCCAGCTGGCTTGCAATCTGCTTATTCTGCTGATCCACCCGCATCAACAAAGGACGGAGTTCTTCGTAGCATACATTCGAAAGAGGATGCTCCAGATCCAGGTTGTTCACCGGCTCGATCAGACTCTTTGTCTGCCTTTGCACCAGAACGATCTCTACCAGAATGATCAACAGCATCAAAATTCCCAGCCAGATAAAGCTGCTAAGCAACGTATGGAACACACTGTCTGTTGTTTTTGCCAGGCGGAGGATTCTGCCATCATTCAGCTTCACCGCATAATAAAAGGTCTGGTGTGACAAGGTTTCCGAATAACGGACGATTTCTCCCTGTCCATCTTCCATAGCCTGAATAAATTCCGGACGGCTGCTGTGGTTTGGAAGCTTTGAAGCCTCTGCCTCATTATCATAGAGCACGTTTCCCTCTGAATCGGTGAGCGTAATACGGGTATCTGTGGTTTTTCCCACATTTCCGTTTAAATACTCTTCTCCAACTTCTTCAATCCCCACTTTTACATATTCAGCTTCATCCCGGATGCCCTTTTTCATAGTACTGTTAAACTTATCATACATCACAAAGCTGGCGGCTATAAAGGTAAGGATAACCGTGAGAACGATCATCACACTGGTATGACTGAGGATTTTCTTTTTCATCCCTGACTGCCTCCCTTGTCTGCCATTCTGTAACCTACGCCGCGGACAGTCTCGATTAGTCTGCCGGTATCCCCAAGCTTCTGCCGAAGGGTTCGCACATGTACATCCACAGTTCTGGTCTCCCCGTCAAAATCATATCCCCATATATGGCACAAAATCTGGTCACGGGTCATAACGATTCCTCTGTTTTCCATAAGATACAGAAGAAGTTCAAATTCCTTGCGGGTAAGCTCCACAGGCTGATCATCACAATACACCTGATGACGGCCCGGAAAAATACGAAGTTCCTCACAGCTAAGCTCTCTGTCATCTCCGTGGCGGCTGCTGCGCCTGAGCACCGCCTTCACTCTGGCTATAAATTCCATCATTCCAAAGGGCTTGGTAATATAATCGTCTGCACCGGCTTCCAGAGCACGGACCTTATCAAATTCTGCTTCCTTGGCAGTTACCATAATGATGGGAATATCTCTGGTTCCGGAAGATTTTTTCAGTTTTTCCAGAATGGAATATCCATCCTCTCCCGGAAGCATAATATCAAGAAGAATCAGCTCTGGTTCCTCCTCTGCAAGGGCTTTCCACAATTCCTGGGAGTCTTCTAACCCTCTTGCATGAAATCCGGTCGTCTCTAATGTATATACTAAAAGATCACGGATGTTGTTATCATCTTCAACACAAAAAATCATTTTTTAGTATTCTCCTCCCATGTCTTACCTATTTTTTACATTACCTGTAAATCATCATTATTTCTTAGTATACGTACTTTTTTCCCCTTATACAAGTGCACAACTGTAAAGTCACGGTAAAAAGCAGGAAAACAGGTTACCGTTCACGACCTGACCAGTAACACGCTTCGCGATGCACAGAAATCATGCATTTGCATGTTTTCGCGCCGCAAAAATTATATTACCAGTCGCTGCCTCCGGAAATGATTCTCACAGGAATTTTTCCAGAGCAGCAACTGGCAACATCTACTCTCCCGGTTACGGAAGCATATAGTTCACACGGGCAACCTCCAGTTCGTGATGGAAATGTTCTCCCGGTGCATTTTTTACAGTGTCAAGGTGACTGTGGGTATCATAAAGATCCTCATGTACCTGAGTCACACAGACTCCGATATTGGAACAATGATCTGCGATTCTCTCCAGGCTGGTTGTAATGTCAGAAAGCACAAATCCCATCTCTATTGTACATTCTCCGGCACGAAGACGATTTACATGGCGTCTTTTCAGCTCACGGCTGAGCTCATCGATCACTTCTTCCAAAGGCTCAATTTCTTCGGCTGCTCTCATGTCCTGGTTTGCAAAAACGCTATACGCTTTTTCCACAATATCCGACACGGCTTTTTCCATAATGTGAAGTTCCTGCACTGCCTTGTCTGAAAAGCGGGCATTTTTTTCTGAAATTTCCTTTGCAGATTTCATAATGCTAAGTGCGTGGTCGGAAATACGCTCAAAATCTCCGATACAGTGAAGCATAATGGACAAGCTGTGGCTGTCTTCCAGAGAAAGATCTTTCTGATTCAACTTGAGCAGATAGGTTCCCAGTTCGTCCTCATAGCGGTCAACCTTTGCTTCAATCTTTTCCACACGGAAAGCTGTCTCCTCCTGGAAATCATCCAGCAAACCAAAAGAAAGGTTCAAAGCGGTTTTGGACTGCTCTGCCATTTTCCTGGCAGCTGTTTTGCTCTGCTCAATAGCAATACCAGGATTACTAAGAAAACGGGATTCCAGGATCATAAACTCCTGATCTTCTGCGGAAATAACTTTCTCCTCTTTTGTATCACGGACAGTTGCACATGCCATTTTTACAAGCATATCTCCAAATGGAAGAAGTACAAGTGTTGCAATGATGTTAAAGGCACTGTGGATCACTGCGATGCCGGCAGGACCTGCCACTTCTTCAATGAAAGAGAAATGTAAAAATCCATTCAGCACATAGAATACAACCATAAATGTAACAGTTCCTACAATATTGAAGTACAGATGAACGATTGCTGCGCGTTTTGCATTCTTAGTAGCACCGATTGAAGAAAGCATTGCTGTAATACAGGTTCCAATATTCTGTCCCATGATAATCGGAAGCGCTGCTCCGTAACGGACTGCACCAGTTACACAAAGCGCCTGGAGAATACCAACAGAAGCTGATGAAGACTGAATAACAGCAGTCAGAAGTGCACCGGCCAGCACACCTAAAACAGGGTTGGAGAACTTCAGAAGGATGTTTGTAAATTCCGGTACCTCTGCCAGAGGTTTTACGGCACCGCTCATGGTATTCATACCGAACATCAGCACTGCGAAACCAACCAGAATGTTTCCAATATCTTTCTTCTTTTCATCATGAAGGAAGACAATAAAAACAACTCCGATCAATGCCAGAATCGGTGAAAATGAGTTTAGGTTCAAAAGTCTTACAAAGAAATTGGAGCTTTCAATTCCTGCCAGGCTGAGAATCCATGCGGTAACAGTAGTACCGATATTTGCGCCCATAATAAAGCCAACAGCCTGGGACAGATGCATGATTCCCGAGTTTACGAAGCCGACTACCATAACTGTGGTTGCCGATGAAGACTGAATGATTGCAGTAACTGCTGCACCAACCAAAACTGCTTTCACACGGTTAGATGAAAGGTTTTCCAGAATCTTTTCCAGTTTACCGCCGGAAAGCTTTTCCAGACCGTCTCCCATTACCTGCATTCCATAAAGGAACATCGCCAGTCCGCCGACTAATGTCAGAATGCTAAAAAAATCCATTACGTTTCCTCTCCTTTTTTTATCCTTTTAAAAGTTTATTGGGTTCTTAATTTCTTTTGTTTACAAAACCAATATAAGTGGGCTATGTAAAGTTTCGGGTGAGAAGAATGTTAAATATATGTAAAATACTTTACAATCTTGGATTTTCTTATACAGGAAAAATGTAAAGCCAGGCTGTTGAAAATGTAAAATATTTGTTTGATAGTTGATTTTACTGTATTTTCCAAATTTTACATTCAAAAAATCCCACAGGAAACATGAAGAATAATTTTACAATTATCACTGCATATCTCATGCGGGATTTTTATATAATACGTGTAATGATTCCGTATCTTCACTGTTACACGCTCTAATACTTTTAAAATCCTCGGATTTCCTCTTCCTCTGAATGGGTTTTATCGATGGAGCGGATTTCCAGAAAATAACTGTAATTGTCATTTACCTTTACTTCCACTCTGTCGCCAATCTTATGTCCTTTCAGTGCCATGCCAATCGGAGAGTCAATACTGATTCTGTTCTCCATGGAATTTCCCCTGATGGAAGTAACAAGCTTATATTTCTCAATCTCGTCATCTTCCTCAAAATAAACTTCTACAATGTCATCCATTCCAACCTCGTCACTGCTGGATTTATCAGAAACGATAGTTGCTGTTTTTAACATATTCTCCAGATAGCGGATACGACTCTCATTCTGGTTCTTATGACGCTTGGCAGCGTAGTATTCAAAATTCTCACTTAAATCGCCCTGGGCACGTGCTTCCTTTACTGCCTCAATTGCTTCTTTGCGGACAACTAGCTTACGGTGCTCAATCTCCTGTTCAATTTTCTCTACGTCTTTTTTGGTGAGCTTCTCTCTCATTTTTATACATCTCCTTTATAGCTGCAACACCACTTTGCACACCACCTTAACAGATGGCAAAGAGTTTGTCAAATTGCCAATGGAAAACATTAATTCCAATAATGCTATTGTTCACTCCATGAACAGAAACCCTATAATTTCTTTTTCCCCAGTCGGACTTCTTCCATCAGCTTCGCAGTCTCAGCATCTGCATGATCAAAGAGATAGGTATGACTGGACTGGCGGTGCTGATGCCATTCCTGGCGGAGCTGCTTTCTAGTCTCTTCGATTTCTTCTTTCAGACCTCTTGCGGAAATACGACTGGCGCCCTGCCCCATAATGATAATCTGTTCCAGTCCGTCTGAAGTAGCAACCGTTACCTGATGCTGTCTGCCGATTTTGTGAACTGTTTTTTCAATATATTGATCGGCAGTCTCCGCTTCTTTTGTATAAACCACATGAATATTGTGATAAGTAAGCACTTCCTCCTGGTGTCCCTCCACCTTGTAGGCATCAAATACAAGAATCAAAGTACATTTCTTATATCCCTGATAATTACTTAAAATATCCATCAGCTTCGTCTGTGCTGCACGGACATCCGCATCTGCCAGTTCTTTCAGCTCCGGCCAGGCAAAAATAATGTTATAACCATCCACAAGAAGGTATTCTTCCTGGTCTTTTTTTGCAGAAGAACTGCTGCCAGAATAAGATAGGGCACTTACCACTTTTTTATAAGAAGACACGCGGTCTCTTTTCACCGGACCAAAGGTACGCTCAAAAATGGCCTGAAGTTCTTTGTCATCCTCATAGCTTCCACGGTAGGCAGATTCCGGCGGCTGGTAACCACTTCCCGCACGGCTTCCACTTCCAGATGTATTTCTGGCAGTTCCTGTACTGCCAGCTCCACTGCATGCTGAATTTCTGGCACTTTGAGCAGTATCGTCTCCACTTGCAGGATTTCCAGAACCTGACGCAGCATCCTCCCAGTCTTCCTCGCTGAGATCATCCTCAAACTCTGCCATAATCCCAGTATCCAGGTGCATATACTCTTCCACTTCATACCATGGCACCACAAATCCGGCTCCATGGGCACAAAATACAGACCCGGTAGGATTATCTAGATCCCGCTCAGAATCGTAGCCGATCTGTTCCACGATCTCATCTTGATTTTTACAAGGCTCATATCCTTTTAAACTGCAGAACAGTCTTCCCATTCCCCTTGTATAAGAAACTACTTCTTTCTGGTAATCGCGCATAGTCGAAACAGGCGCTTTTCCCTTCAAAATAGCGGTATTTTCCTCTGTCTCCATAGGAAGAAGAGTTCCCTGCATTTTCTGGATATCATTCATTGCACGGCCAACAACCTCCACCGGCACTTCCAGCCGAAATTCATAGTAAGGCTCCAGCAGAACATTCTGTGCTTTCTTAAGCCCCTGACGGATAGCCCGATAAGTAGCCTGACGGAAATCTCCGCCTTCCGTGTGTTTCTGGTGGGCCCGTCCGGTAAGCAGAGTAATCTGCATATCTGTGATCGGTGCACCAGTCAGCACTCCTCTGTGTTCCTTTTCTTCCAGATGGGTGAGGATCAGTCTCTGCCAGTTCCGGTCCAGCACATCCTCACTGCAGGCGGTAAAAAACTGCATTCCGCTTCCTTGCTCCCCTGGTTCCAGAAGAAGGTGAACTTCCGCATAATGGCGCAAAGGCTCAAAATGTCCCACACCTTCCACAGGTGCCGCAATGGTCTCTTTATATACAATATTTCCCGTTCCAAAATCCACAGCCACATGGAACCGCTCCCAGATCAGCCTTTTCAGGATCTCGATCTGCACGTCTCCCATGAGCATGGCGTGGATTTCTCCCAGCTGCTCGTCCCATACAATATGAAGCTGAGGATCTTCCTCTTCCAGTTCTCTCAGCTTCTTCAGCATCTGGTGCACATCGCAGCCTTCCGACAAAATAATCTGATAGTTCAGTACCGGCTCCAGTACTGGCATATTGGAATTCTCCGTCACGCCAAGTCCCTGTCCTGGAAAAGTATGGGAAAGACCTGTCACTGCGCACACGGTTCCCGCGGGCACTTCTTTCACCAATTCAAATCTGGCGCCGGAGTAAATCCGGATCTGGTCTGCCTTTTCCTCCCATACTTCCTCTCCTGCAGCCACATTTCCCTTGCTGGTAATAAGAAGTTCTTTTACTTTCAGTGTCCCGCCTGTAATCTTCATATAGGAAAGACGGTTTCCCTGATCGTCTCTGGCGATCTTATAAACCTTCGCACCAAAAGCCTCAGGATATACCGGACATCTGGTGTACCTGTCCAGTCCGTGGATCAGCTTCTCTACTCCTTCCATTTTCAAGGCAGAGCCAAAATAGCATGGAAAAACCTTTCGATCTGCGATCAGACCGGTAATCTCTCTCCTGGATACTTCTCCTGTTTCCAGATATTTTTCCAGCAGTTCCTCGTCACACATGGCAAGGCTCTCCAGAAATTCTTCAGAAAATTTATTTTCCATCAAATTCTGCTGTTCTTTTTCACCTGCCGGTAATTCCGGTTCCAAATCTCCATCAGCATTTTCATTTTCTGAAAAATCCATGCAGTTTTCATTCAGCCTTTTTTTCAATTCGGTCAAAAGTGCGTCGTGGTCCGTTCCCTCCTGATCCATTTTGTTCACAAAAATAAATGTGGGGATCTGGTACCGCTCAAGCAATTTCCATAAAGTCACCGTATGTCCCTGCACACCATCTGCACCGTTAATCAAAAGCACTGCATAGTCCAGAACCTGCAAGGTACGTTCCATCTCTGCAGAAAAATCCACATGCCCAGGCGTATCCAGAATGGTAACTCTTGTTTCCGGGAATTCCAGCACTGCCTGCTTGGAAAAAATCGTGATTCCCCGCTCGCGCTCAAGGGGAGAGGTATCCAGATATGCATCCTTGTGATCCACTCTTCCAAGCTTTCGTATCTTGCCGCTTAAATATAAAAGTGCTTCTGACAATGTAGTTTTTCCTGCATCTACATGAGCCAGCAGCCCCATACAAATATTTTTCTTTATTTTCTCTGACTGTTCACCCACGAAAACGCCTCCTGTTGTAAAAATCTCTTGTTTTAGTATATCACAACAGAAGGCGCCAGTCGAGACACAGGTGTTTATTTCATTATTTTCAATAAAACACCTTATGGTTACTGTCCACTGGCAATGTTCCGCCAGGCGTTTTTACTATGCAAGTCCCGGACAGCAGCAATGAATAAACCATGCCTACTTGATTGAATTCATGGATAGGGTTCGAGCCAGAGCATGTTTGAAAAAGACTTTCTGCAAGATATATGTTGCAATTTGTTTTATAATAAAATTGTTTTATCTTTACAATATTTGATAACATGGTATAATTCATACGTGATAAAAAAAGTACAATAATAAAGTAATTATTCCACAAAGCATGTAGCTGTGAAGGTACTGAACAATTACACAATAGAACCGGTTGATGCAACGTTATATTTTAGAGCGTTTATCAACAGAAAGTGAGAACTTCCATATGAATCCCTTAAAAAAAATATACTGTCGGATTTTTCAGAATGTATTCAAATTTGCCCTTCCATTCCTGCCATACCGAAATCCTGAGATCATCAGCAGTCTGAAAGCCGTTCCCGATGTGCTGAAAAAGAAAAAATGTAAAAATGTGCTGATTATTACAGATGCAGGAATCCATAAGCTTGGTCTTACAGACCGCCTTGAAAAAGTGTTGACAGACAGCAGCATTCCCTATATCCTTTATGACAAAACAGTAGCAAATCCTACCACTGTGAATGTGGCTGAGGCACTTGAACTTTATCATGAAAATAACTGTCAGGCCATTATAGGCTTCGGCGGAGGCTCCAGTATGGACTGCGCCAAGGCAGTAGGTGCCAGAGTCGCCAAACCTCATCAGTCTCTTGCAAAGATGAAAGGAATCCTGAAAGTGCACAAAAAGCTTCCACTTCTTATCGCCGTTCCAACCACTGCAGGAACCGGAAGCGAAACTACACTGGCAGCTGTAATCGTGGACGCCGAAACCCGGCATAAATATGCCATCAATGACTTCCCGCTGATTCCCCGATACGCTGTGCTTGATCCCAAGGTCACATTAAGCCTTCCACCATTCATCACCGCTACTACAGGTATGGACGCACTCACCCACGCAGTGGAAGCTTATATTGGTAATTCCACTACACCAGGCACCCGTAAAAATGCCCGGGATGCAGTGCAGCTGATTTTCGAAAATCTGGACACTGCTTACACCGACGGAAGCAATAAAGAAACGCGCCGGAATATGCTCCGCGCCTCTTATTTCGCTGGCTGCGCTTTTACAAAATCCTATGTAGGCTATGTACATGCAGTTGCCCATTCTCTGGGAGGACAATACAATGTTCCACATGGACTTGCCAACGCTGTACTTCTCCCTTATGTTCTGGAAGCTTACGGAAAAACAATTTATAAGAAGCTGGCAGCCCTTGCTATTGCTGCCGGGGTTGCCTCCAAAGAAACACCGGAAGAAGAAGCCGCATTAAACTTTATCCAGGCAGTCAAAGACATGAAGGCCCGCTTCGGAATCGGCGATACCATCCCGGAAATCCAGGAAGAAGACATTCCGAAGCTGTCACACTATGCGGACAAAGAGGCGAATCCGCTGTATCCGGTACCGGTACTGATGGATGCACAGGAACTGGAGAAATTTTATTATATGCTGATGCCGGCTAAAGAAAACACAGTGCAATAAAAAACTGGTAAAATACCATATTGTCACCTTTATAACATTACATTCGTTAATCTCAGTTTAAATAAGATAGTTTTGCATTACACCCTTTATAGTCTTTCACATTATGTAAACTATATTTCAAAACATCAAACAAATTATTAATAATCAGAAAGGACTTTCCCATGACCCAGGAAGCAATCCAGGAAATCATCCGCAAGCAGCGGAACTATTTTTATACAGGCGCTACCTTAAACATTGACTTTCGCAGCACTGCCTTAAAAAAGCTGCAAACCTCCATCCAGTCCCACCAGGAGCAGATCAATGCTGCCCTGAAGTCAGACCTGGGAAAAAGCAGCTTCGAGAGCTACATGTGCGAATCCGGTCTCGTTCTTAGCGAGATTACCTATATGCTAAAGCACATCCGATCCCTTTCTAGAGAAAAAACCGTACACACCCCACTTGCCCAGTTCCATTCCAGAAGTTACAGGAAGCCGTCCCCATACGGTGTCACCCTGATCATGAGCCCGTGGAACTATCCCTTCCTGCTTACCTTTGATCCGCTTGTAGACGCCATCGCCGCCGGAAACACTGCAGTATTAAAACCCAGCGCCTACTCTCCTGCCACCAGCAATATCATCTGCGAGATCGTCCGTGAATGTTTTCCGGAAGAGCATGTGGCCGTTGTTATGGGTGGACGCCAGGAAAACTCCTGTCTTCTCCAGGAACACTTTGACTACATCTTTTTCACCGGCAGCCAGGCTGTTGGAAAAGAAGTCATGCGCCATGCCAGCGAGCACCTCACTCCAGTCACCCTGGAACTTGGGGGAAAAAGCCCCTGCATCGTAGATAAATCTGCAAATATCAAGCTTGCCGCCAAACGTATTGTATTCGGCAAATATCTGAACTGCGGACAGACTTGCGTAGCACCTGACTACATTTACTGTCACCGGGAAGTGAAAGATGCGCTTCTGAAACAGATCCAGAAGCAGATCCGTAAGCAGTTTGGCAAGTCACCTCTGGATAACAAAAATTACGGAAAGATTATCAACGAAAAGCATTTCAACCGCATTCAGAGCCTGATCGATCCTGCGAAAGTCATCTGCGGCGGAAATGCCTGTCCCGAAACTTTACAGATTGAACCTACAGTCATGGATCAGGTAACCTTCGAAGATGCCGTAATGCAGGAAGAAATCTTCGGACCGGTAATGCCTGTCCTTACTTTTGATTCCATAGAAGAAGTAATCCGAAAGGTAAATTCCATGGCTCATCCTCTGGCTCTTTACATTTTTGCCCAGGACAAAGCCATCTGCGAAAAAGTCACCTCTGAATGTGGCTTCGGCGGTGGCTGTATTAATGATGTGATCATTCACCTCGCTACCAGCGAAATGCCATTCGGCGGCTTCGGTGAAAGCGGTATGGGAAGCTATCACGGCCAGAAAGGCTTCGAAACCTTTTCCCATTACAAGAGCATTGTAGACAAAAAGACCTGGATCGACCTGCCAATGAGGTATCAGCCTTACAGGCGGATTTATGATAAGCTGATCCATATTTTCTTGAAATAAAGTGTTACTATTACTTTGGCTCGTTGCTCGCGTAAATAAAAAATAAAGAGGTCGAAACTATGTGTTATAATTTCAATAGCTGCACTGAATTATTTAATGCGATTTGCAAAATGTTTAACATTGGTTGTTAATTAATATGACAAAAGAGCCGCATTTTTACTATGAAAGTTCCAAGTCCAAAGTTGACATGTCCCTTTCGTAAAAATGCGGCTCAATAACAATTATTCTACTCCCTTAATCCTTTCCACAATACTTCCATTCTTTTCCAAAACCATCCATGTAAACACCGGCACTAAAGTGCATACCAAAAGACTAAGCAACGCTGCTAACAAAAGCGGAAGCAACGGTACTGCAAACCCAATCTCCCTGAAATTCATAGATTCATAAAGAAAATAAGTCACTCCCATTCCTACAGTCAATGTGATCAGCCCTGCAAGACCTGTCAAAATCTGAACTGACACATCAAGATCAGCTGTAAAAAAAAGCGTCTGCTGCTTTCCAAGCTCCATACTTTCTATAAAAGCATCCTGCTCTTTTTTCGTCATAAGCTTTTTGCTTAAAATCCATATAATAACGACCAGAAGCAGCCTGGGAAAGCTCCCCTCCTGACTGTTCATAAAATTTTTTATTTTCTTTACGGATCTGAAGAATTCCTGCTTCAAGCCTTGACATTTTTACCATGCTCTGCATTAAAAAGTCAGTTTTCTCCATCTGATCTCTAATTTTTCCCAGAAATTCCCTACCATTTTCGGAAAGTTCTTCCTCTTCCAAAAGCTCCATATAGAGATTGATACTTCACTGACACATGCTTCTGAGGGACCAATTTGAAATAAAGCCTTCATACGGGAAGGGTTCCCCAGAATCTTAAACAACTGTGTCAGATTTTCCAGTTCCAGCTCTTGCGGTTCACGAGGCCAAGAATCATTCATCGGGGGCTCCCTTTCTGTTTTCGTTTATTTCTGAACTTTAAAGATTTTTCACAAACAGTGCCCGGATAGCGTTGAGGACGGCTATAATCATCACGCCCACATCAGCAAACACGGCCAGCCACATATTGGCGAAACCCAGAGCGACCAGCACGAGGCAGACCAGTTTTACGCCGATGGCCACCACGATGTTCTGATAAACGATGCCAAGGCACTTGCGGGAGATTTTGATTGCTTTGGAGATCTGCAAGGGGTCATCATCCATTAGGACCACATCAGCAGCCTCAATGGCGGCGTCAGAACCCATGGCACCCATGGCGATGCCGATGTCTGCCCGGCGAAGCACCGGGGCGTCGTTGATGCCATCTCCCACAAAAGCCAGTTTTTCTTTCTCTGGTTTGTTCTGAATCAACTGCTCCACCTTCTCCACCTTGTCAGCAGGAAGCAGTTCACTGTAAACCTCATCCAACTCCAAAGCGGAGGCCACACTGTCAGCCACCTTCTTGGCGTCACCAGTAAGCATCACAGTCTTGCGAACCCCAGCCGACTTTAATGCCTGGATGGCTTCCTTGGAGTGAAGCTTCACGATGTCGGAAATAACAATATGTCCGGCATATTTCCCGTCAATCGCCATGTGAATGATCGTCCCCACACTATGGCACGGAATAGCCTAGACCCCCAAACGATTCATGAGCTTGTCGTTTCCTGCCGCGACCTGATGATCATCCACTGTGGCAATCACTCCGTTGCCGCTGAGCTCCTGAATACCGGTTACACGGCTACGGTCGATTTCCATGCCATAGGCTTTCTGTAAGCTCTTGCTGGTGGAATACGCCCTAAGTCAGTGTGCCGGTCTTGTCAAAAACTACAATCTTAGCCTGTGACAGGGTCTCCAGATAGTTGGACCCCTTCACCAGAACACCCGCCTTACTGGCTCCGCCAATTCCTGCAAAGAAGGACAGAGGAATGGAAATGACCAAAGCGCAGGGGCAACTGGCAACGAGGAAGGTCAGCGCACGATAGATCCAGGTCTCCCAGCCTGCATCCAGCCCCATGGCAAACATCCGTACCAGCGGCGGCAATACAGCCAGCGCCAGCGCGGCATAGCACACCGCAGGAGTGTAGATCTTGGCAAAGCGGGAAATGAAGTCCTCCGACTTGGACTTCCGGGAGGAGGCGTTCTCCACCAGATTCAGAATCTTGGAGACAGTGGACTCACCAAATTCCTTGGTGGTCTGGATATGGAGCAAACCTGTCATGTTGATACAGCCGGAGATGATCTCATCGCCAGTCTTGACCTCACGGGGCAAACTTTCACCGGTGAGAGCGGCAGTGTTCAGAGTGGATTCTCCCTGCACCACGGTACCGTCAATAGGAACTTTCTCGCCGGGCTGTACCACAATAATGGTGCCGATACCCACTTCGTCCGGGTCTACCTGTTCCAGTTTTCCATCCTGTTCGATATTGGCATAATCAGGACGGATATCCATCAGATCACTGATGTTCCGGCGGCTCTTGCCCACGGCGTAGGACTGGAACCATTCGCCCACCTGGTAGAACAGCATCACCGCGATGGCCTCCAGATAGTCGCCGTTTTCATATACGGCCAGTGCCAGAGCCCCCAGCGTAGCCACCGCCATCAAAAAGTGCTCATCGAACACCTGACCGTTGCGGATACCTTTTCCGGCTTTTTTCAGAATGTCGTAGCCAATGACCAGATAATCCACCAGGAACACAGCCAGACGTATCCAGCGGCCTGCCGCGCCAAACACTTCAAATGCGCCTGCGCCCAGGACCTGCAAAATTAACAGTAGAACCGTAGCAGTCAGAATCCGCCACAACATCACTTTTTGTTTTTTGGTCATACCGGCGGAGGACCGCGTGCCGATGATCTGAAGGATCACGGCCAGCAGAGCCACCACGATCAGCAGACCGTTGATGATATACTCCTGCATTTCGTTTTACCCCTTTCACGATTGCTTATTCGTTTATTTGTCTAAGAGAAAGAACGCCCTGCAAGCTGCCGCTCAACAGGGCATTTCCTTTCGCCTGCTTACAGAAAGATCTCACAGTCGGGTTCCACCTTCTTGCAGGCTTTGCGAACCTCCTGCATAACAGTCTTGGGGTCTTGACCTTCCTCGAACTCCACGTTCATCTTGAGGGTCATAAAGTTCACCGTAGCGCTCTGTACGCCGCTGGTCTTGCGGGCGGCATCTTCCATCAGGTTGGCGCAGTTAGCGCAATCCACATCGATTTTGTAAGTCTTTTTCATTTTGAAAATCTCCTCTCCGAGTATTAATTTTGTGTCAAACAATTAAATCATTATTTAACTGTATCTTCAGCATATGCAGGAAAACCGTCCTCGTCAACGGTTTGAACCCATATCCTGCTATTCGGGAAAAGAGTTCTTCTGTTTGGGCAAAATGCAGCTTTTATCGGCACATTCCAGTCCCCTGATAAGGACAGTCCACACATTTTCCATGCTTTTCTTTGCGCCGCTTCGCCATATGCCGCAGCAACCAAATACAGTATACCGCCAGTACAATGAGTAAAATTAAAGATGCCATATAAACCTCCTCCATTTGAAGTCTTTGCAAAAATAGCTTGCTTACGGTCCAATTATTTAATCGTTCCGTCTGTATTGTAGAGCGAGGAAAATCGAAAAGCAATGGACGGAGTACAAGTCCTTCCAAGAGGGATAAGAAAACTTCTGAATTGGTAAACAGTGCTAAAAAAGGTTCTGACATTGAAGCACAGCTCCATGTCAGAACCCATTTATTTTACAAATTATTTTTTTGGATTGCGTCGCCCGCTGTTTTCCGAGCCACGCACTTCCTCATGGTAAAAGTAATTCACAATGACCGGGTGTCCAGACTCTGCCCGGCCGTAGGGCAGCTCGTTGTCCACGAAGGGACAGCTGTTTTCTTGCGCCAGCCGTTCCGCTTGATCCTCCAAACCACAGAAGTAGCTTTTGTCTTCCTTGTTGTAGATAGCGTCGTACAGCGGAACCAAGTCAGGATATTTTTTACAAATATAGTCCATGATGTCTTTTTTGAATCCGCCTCGCAAGTTTAGATTTTCTAACCATATCAGGTCGCATTGATTTCTGACCTGATGGAAGATAGCCTCGAAATCCGTGATACCCGGAAAGACAGGGGCAATAAAGCAGACGGTGCGAATGCCCGCATCATAGATCTGCTTCATGGCATCCAGCCGTCGCTTGATGCTGACGGCATCGTCCATATCATTTTTAAAGCCTTCGTCCAATGTATTGATCGACCAAGAGACCGTGACCTTTCCCAATTTTTTCAGAAGGTCAATGTCACGGATTACCAAGTCTGACTTGGTACAGATGAGAATTTCTGCCTCACTGCCCCGGAGCTGTTCAAGAAGCTTTCGGGTGTTTTGAAACTGAGCCTCCTGGGGCAGATAGCCATCGGTCACAGAACCGATGACTATGCGCTGCCCTTTGTACCTTTGTGGATTTTTGATTGCTGGCCAATGTTTCACATCCAGGAATGTACCCCACGGTTCGGTGTGCCCGGTAAATCGCTTCATAAACGAGGCATAGCAGTATTTGCAGCCATGGGTACAGCCCACATAAGGATTGACGGAATAGCCGCCCACCGGCAGGGTGGATTTTGTCATAATATTTCTGGTTTCTACATCCTGAATCAGAATGCTGCTCTCTTTTACTTCTGCCATGTCTTCTGTTCCTCCAATACCCGGTAAAAAGCCGGGGGAAATTCCTGTACCATTTGTGCCTCTCCCATGATAGGAAGTAGATCATCCTTTATGAATACAGGGATGCCAAGCGCATGAGCCTGATGTGTCAGGTTCCACATCCATTCCGTTTTCGATACGGGATTGATGCCATCGCTGTACAGCACTTGACCTTTCTGATGAAAAGGACACTTTCCCAAATTAGGAATTGCATACTGTTCTGCCAGTTCCTGATAATATTCCGTCCGCAGCACGGTGATTTTAACCTTTTTATGCATTTGTATAGTCATTTTGAACCTGCTCCGAAATCGTCATGCCTCGCACGCCTCCCGGAGAGCAGGCAGCAGCTCATCCAGCCGACCGTCCAGTCCGAAGGACTTCTCTTTGATATTGTCCGCAATGTAGATCTCCCCCAGATTGATGGTCACATAAGTGGCATTTGGCTCGCTGGCCACTAAGCGCATCATCGGAGCCTTGATCAGCTGATTACGCCAGCCAATGCCCAGCTCCAGAACCACCAGTTTCTTTCCGTGGTAGGTTTTCAGAAAGTTTTGGAACCGTGCCTGGGCAGCGGTATCCGGAATCATTCTCTGACCCGCGCCCATGTGGATGTCCATGGGACCTCCGCACTTGGGACAGCGCGGCACCAACTCTGTAGGCACATGGCCGCCCTGTTCGGCAGCCGATAATTTTTCGGCCACTTCCAGACTAGGATAGAGAGTGTCGTGGCAAGGGCGGGCACACTGCATAGTAAACCAGTTGCCCTCAATCTCATAGATTTTCGTTGGATCGAAGCCACACAGTTCAAAGTGACCTTCTCCGTTTGATGTGACGACAAAGTAATCTTTCTCTCCCACAATGGCCTTCAAATCGTTCATCACTGACGTAGGCTGGTACTGCCCGCAGTAATGATGGATGAGCCGGGCCCAGAAGGCCCACTTTTCCTCCTCTCTGGACCATCCAGCCATCATGCCCTGCAAAATGCACTCAAGGTCGTATTTCCGTTTAAAATCTCCAAAGAGTCTTTCAAAGACCGCATTGTCCGCAAACAAATGCAGTCCTTCGGTGATGGACAGGCCGTTACTGGCCCCGATCAGGATAGCGTCCGCTTCTCTGAATTTTTCCGCAACAGGGTTCCAATCAATCATATTCGTTCGCTCCTTTCTATTTTATGGTTGCTGCGATGGATTGCACCTGCCGGAGGGCAGCTAGAGTTTCCGCCAAATCTCCTTGCAGATACAGGCTGCGTCCCCGCAGATGCTCCGGACTATGAGATGCCTCTCGATTAAGACATGCATAAAAGACGTTTTCGTTTTTGGCAGTAAGTTCCCAGAAGGGCAGTTTGATGATACTGGGCGTCATCTCACCCACGCCAAGTTCCAACAGCAGGACTTTTTTGTCGGACTGATCCATTATCCAGCGTCGCAGGAATCTATGGTAGCGGTGCAGGTTATCCTGCCAGAAGGTTCCCTCCAGAAAGGTATCATCTCGTACCCAAGGCACCAGCACCCGCCCGCAATCCGGGCAACGGGGAACAGCTTCCTCCGGCAGGCGAACACCCACCAAGCGACCGGTCAGTTCCTTTACCAGTTCGCGGTTTTCCCAAATATCATCCCGACAGGGCTGGCTGCACTGGCAGTAGCTAAAGTCTCCCTGAAAGGCGCAAATTTGTTCCTGGGGAAATACCCGAAAAAACTGCTGATCGACATTAGTGGTCAGCACAAAGACCGGTTTATCTGCAACAAGCGTTTGCAGATCCAGATAGGGCTGCCCCGTAGGGGTTTCCCACATGAAGCGGATATATTGACTGTAATATCCCCACTGCTCTCCATAGCTGGAAAAGCAATGGTAGAATCCAGCCAGCGGAGAGGTAAAGCCATACTGTTCACGAAAGGGAGCCAATGCCTCCGAAAGTGCCGAGGACCAATGGTAGTGGTCGTATCCAGCTGCGCTTGACAGGCCGGAGCCGCCTCCGATCACAACGGCATCTGCTTGAGCAATACGCTCGGCAAGTTCCTGAAGCGCCGCTTGGTTTCCAACCCTCATTGATCGTTATCTCCGCTTTCCATGGTGTTCCGTGCATCCCGCAGCACTTGAGCAATGTCGGCCACAATGGTCATGCCCTTATCCTCCAACTGCTTGGGCAGGAAGTCATATTTGTCGTTGACAGCAATATATCGAGCATGGGGAAAGCTGAGGGTCATGTTCCAGAAAGGTTCTTGGATAAACATGGGAGTCATTCGACCAACGCCCAACTCCAGGAACAGAATTTTGCTGTCTTTGTGTTCCAGTACGTAGCGAGAAATTTTTTCGTACTGTTCTTCATATTTCTTTCCTTGCAGGAAATTCCCATATCCTCGCACCCAGGGGAAAGCCTCGCCACCGCAGTGCGGACACCGGGGAATGAGATCCGTGGGAATCTTCGTGCCATCCCCCATAGCGGCCACCATATCAGCCACTGGCTTTACCGCATCCCAGGTGTCATCGGTACAGCAGGCGGCACACTGGAAGAACCGGTGATCTCCCTGGATCTCCGCCACCTTCTCCTCCGGGTAGAGTTTGACAAACTGGGTATCCTGATTGGTAGTGAGGATGAAGAAGTCCTTGCCTTTCAACAAAGCGTCTAAATCCAAATAGGAATGACGCACAGGTGCGGTCTGGGTGGTGTGAAGGAATGTGGCGAGATACCCCCAATACTCTTCCCTTGTCTTCCAGGGGTGCATCATCCCTGCAAAAGCACCTTTGAAGTGGTACTTCTCCGCAAAAGGCCGGAAGTATTTCCGGTAGGAGTCGTTGTCCTCGTAGTAAAAATCTCCGCCACCGGCAGCGGACAGACCGGAGGCCCCGCCCACTACCACACAGTCAGCTTCCTTTACCTCCTGTACCAAACGATGGATCTGTTCGCTATACGGCAGCGGCTTTTTGTCAGTCAGCTGATAAGGCGTACTGCCGGAAGCATAGATAGGATAGTGCCTGGAATAATTCATCTGGGTCTGCATGACCAAATCATCATAGAAGTTCATTGTCACCATTCCTTTCGAGTGGGTGTTATTTTTATTCTTACTTCAAATCATTTTAGCATCCTCTTGCGCTGTTGTCAATGTGCTGTTATAATAAAAATAACATCAAAAAAAAAGGAGATTAGTCCATGAAATATCCCACCCGCCTTAGCGATGCTGTTCATATTCTGGCTTTTATCGCTCTGTACCCAGACTGCGACCTAACCAGTAACAAGCTGGCAGAGAGCGTTCAGACGAATCCTGCCTATGTACGCCAGCTCATGTCCGCCTTGCGGAAGGGAGGGCTGCTGGTCAGCGTGAAGGGGCATCCCCGACCCGCTCTGGCTCGTGAGCCGGAGAAAATCACTCTGCTAGATGTCTATCGGGCAGTAGAGGGCAACAAGCCCCTGCTCCATCAGGACATCCACACCAATCCTGCCTGTGGCGTGGGTGTAAATATCCAACTGGTGCTGCGGGATTTTTACTTGGACATTCAAAAAACAGCGGAACAAAGAATGCAAGAGATCACGCTGAAAGATGTGCTGGAACAATATCACATGAAGTTGGAAGGGATGCCCTTGCAGCGTTTATGACGGATCGATTTTCAGAAACGCTTCCATTTGGGACAAAAATTCTTCTGAACGGGAAATACAGAACCTCCTTGCGGGACTATACTGAGAACCGGAGAGACCTATACCCCGTATTGGTATTCCGCTTTCCAGAAAAGGAGGTTTCAAATATGCAAGAAAAGTACAATGTCACAGGCATGACTTGTGCAGCCTGCCAGGCTAGGGTACAAAAAAGCGTATCCAAACTGACCGGTGTGCAAGAGTGCAATGTCAATCTGTTAAAAAACAGCATGGTGGTAACTTACGACGACAAAAATGTAAACAGTGGGCAGATTATCGCCGCTGTAGAAAAGGCGGGCTATGGCGCATCCCTACAGCAGGTCAAGGGAAAATCAGCTGCACAGACTGTCTCCCCGGTGAACACGGCGAAAAAGGAATATGAGGCGATGCGCCGTCGAGTAATCTGGTCCTTTGTATTCACTATCCCTTTGTTCTATCTCCCGTACAGAAGATTTCCGTCAAGCAAACAACAATAAAGCAATCGAATGGAGGAACCACTATGAAAAAAGAACTGATGATCGAAGGAATGATGTGCCAGAACTGCGTCAAGCATGTTACCCATGCCCTGGAGGGTATCTCTGGTGCGTCCCATGTCCAGGTAAGTCTAGAGGACAAAAAGGCCACTGTTGAGGTCCCGGAGTCCGTTACCGACGAAACCCTAAAAGCGGCAGTTACCGAGGCGGGCTACAAAGTCACAGAGATTATCCCCCATGAAGGCTGATAAGGCTCACATAACCCGTTCCATTAAGATTGCCAGAGGACAACTGGACGGCATTTTGCGAATGATTGAAGAGGATCGCTACTGCGTGGACATTTCCAATCAGCTGTTGGCAACTCAGGCTCTTTTGAAGCGAGTGAATCAAGAGATTTTGCGGGCCCATATACGTGGCTGTGTCCGAGAGGGACTGCATACGGACGAGCCCAACCCAAAACTGGAGGAAGCTCTCCAACTGTTGGAAAAGCTGGTTACATAATAATAAACAATGGAGCGGCCAAATTTGAATGATCGGCCCTAAATTAATCAAGGAGGAAACCAATATGAAACTTGGCATTATTCGTTGTATGCAGACAGAGGATTACTGCCCCGGAAGCCGGGATTTTCGGACAATCCGAGAGAGAAAAGGCGCTTTTATGGGAGAGGATGATATTCAGTTAGTGGGCTTCATCAACTGCGGTGGCTGCCCCGGAAAAAAAGCGGTACTGCGGGCCCGTTCTCTGGTAGAACAGGGCGCTGACACCATTGCTTTTGCTTCTTGCATCAGCAAAGGGACTCCCATTGGTTACTCCTGTCCTTTTGCTAAGCGTATGCGGGAGCTGGTGCAGAAAGAGGTAGGCGATGGTGTCCATATCTTGGATTACACCCATGACGCTGGTCCTGAACCAGAAACCTCTCAGAAGTAAAGTTTCTTTTCCCTCCGGCCTATGATAAGATAGACTTCAAGGAGGAGTGCTAAATGGTTCAGAACCACTTACCCCACGACCACGGACAAACTATCGAGCAGGCCCGAAATTTCCATCACATGATTGAGTGGCTTGTAAAAATCGCCTGTCCGTCGCAAGTAGAAAAACAAAAAGGAACGCCATGAAAAAAGAAGAATCCAAAGTTATCGCTCAAAAACTTCAAAAGATTCCAAACGGCACCCTCGCCTTGAAGCATTGCCGGGCTGGTGGAACGGGTACCACACTCTTTGGAGAACAGTTTCGAGCGGTTACCGCTGGAAAAGGGTATATGGAGGCATATGAAACTTTTCCTGGAATAGAGGTATCCTTCAATGTTTTTCTTGCTTCAGAGGTCAAGTTTCGGCATGATGCTTCGGATTCTGTTTTAGAAATTTACTATTGTCGCAGTGGTCGCGTGGGTTGGAATATGCAAGGCGGTACTGCCGTCTATTTAGGTACAGGTGATGTGACAGCACACAGTATGGCCTGCTGCGCGGATTCCGCCATGATGTTTCCCCTAGGATATTCAGAGGGAATTTCCATTTCCGTGGATCTGAAACAGCTCTCTTCCATTTGCCCGGAAGTTTTAAAGAATGCCGGTGTGGAGGCAGACCAGTTACGGGATCGATTTTGCTCCGGAAAGCCATCCGCAATCCCGTCCTGTTCCGATTTAGAGCACATTTTTGCCCCACTCTTTTCTGCTCCTGTGTCCGTTCGAATTTCCCTCTTGAAATTGAAGATGCTGGAAATTTTGATTTATTTGAGCAACATGAAATCGGAACATAAAGAATTGACTCAATACTTCTCCCAGCAAACCGAATTGATAAAAGAAATTCATCAACAGTTGACAGAGCACTTGGATCAACGATTTACGATTGCAGAACTTTCCAAACAGTATTTGATAAATACCTCCACTCTAAAGGAGATATTCAAGGCAGTCTACGGCCAGCCTATCGCCACCTATATGAAGGAATTTCGAGTGCGTCAGGCTATGAAATTATTACAGGAAACAAATGACACTATCGCGGATATTGCTTCCCAGGTAGGCTACCAAACCCAGGGAAAGTTTTCAAGCGCTTTTCAGTCTATAGTCAAAATGTCACCCAGAGAATACAGAAAAATCCAGGGTATGCCTAAGTAGAACCGGGCATAAATCCACTTGGCCTGCTTGTCCGGCAGCTCCATCACCGCAGCGTAGAGCTGATCGCGGAGCTGCTTGTCCTCCAGGATTTCTTCCGGGGTCGGCGGGTGCTGCACAATAGCCTTCTCAATGCCATTGTCGCAGTCCAGGAAGTAGTGCGCTTTGTAGTTATACATCTAGCGCAGGTAGCGTGCTTCCGCTCGTTTGTCGGCCAGGAACACCGCCTGCACTTCATCGGTTACTTCCAAATAAGTGTCTTTTTTGTAAATATCGGGATACAGCTCCCGAAGATTGATTTTCTGCATTATGTACCTCCATTTCGGTTCACAGGTCCAGTTGACGGGTGAGCCGAAATGGGGCGGAACAAGTTAGGGTATTAGCAAAGATTTTTTTGATGAAAAGGCCATATTGCCCTGTCTAAATACCGCTATCATGGCGACTACCTCTACTGGCCGCCGCTCTGTATATCACACTCCTTCAAAAAACAAAACGACAGCTTTGGTTGTTGTTCAAAGCCGTCGAGTGTTTAATTTGACATGGGAAAACGATTGCTGCACGACGGCTTTTTTTCTTTTGCCGTCGTGCGGCAGATAATTACATTCTATAAGTTAAACTATCATTCTGTTTAAGCGGCTACCTAAGCGACTTAACAGTTCGTTGGTAATTGTCCCACTTGCTTCTGTAAGGTCATAGGCCGTGATTTCATACTGGCCTGATTTTCCTATGAAGACAACAATATCACCGCTTTTCACATCTGGTAAATCCGTAATATCGACTATCATTTGATCCATACAGATGCGTCCAATTATTGGTGCTTCGTAGCCGTTTATCAATACTTTTCCATGATTACACGACAGAGCGCAAGGAATGCCGACCATTACCGCTTCATACTTGCTGCTGTCCATATTCTGAAGCACAGCGGCTGCGGACTGGAGGGACACGCTATACTCCGGGGAACAGCCGCCAAACAAAACAGCGATTTTCAATCTTTTCATTGCTCTGCCTGCCTTTCTGCCAAATATTCCTCCAAGCACAGCCCTTTTTCATACATCTCTGTGGCGGCCTCAACGCCAACATACCGATAATGCCATACTTCCTCGGCAACGCCCGTGATGTCGTTTTTATCTCCAGGGTAACGGAAGATAAAACCGTATTTGTAGCTGTTTTCTTGCAGCCAGAAATAAAGATCATAGATGGCTCCGTTGATGTCCACGGCTAAACCAATTTGATGTTCACTGTATCCGGGAACAGATACCCATTGCTTTGCCAGTTCCTCCGCTTCGCTCTGGGAATTTCCCTCTTTGCGGTATCCAGCCACTTTGTCGTCATAGAGCTGCTGCTGCTTTTTCTGCGTGCGGTAACCGGATACGACCATAGGCAGTTGATCCAAATTTCCTTCCTTTGCTGCTTCCAACATCTCCATGAGAGGATCATAGATGCGTTCATCTACTTTCTCACCGCCGGGCACCTCTACCAGTTTTGGCTCGTAGTTTTCGGGGATCGCGTTTTCATAGTTTACCAACACCAAGTTCCAGTCGGTGTCATCATTTGCTGTCTGCGTGTTTTGGGGTGAGCTTTCATCCAAAAGGCCAACTTGCACATCATCAGGCCCCTGCGTTGCGGTGTCGTTTACTTGGGAATTTTCAGGCGATTCTTTATCTCCAAACAATGTGAACGCATATACACAAACAGCCACGACCAGAATGACTGTGGCAATACTTCCCCAAGGAAAGCGCCTCCGCCGCTGCTTTTGCCTCCGGCGATGACCTTCATTGGGAACAGGCAGCATTTTTTCTTCCATCATATAAAGCCTCCTTTCTGAAGGGAACAAAAGCGCCCCTGTCAGCATTTATTGTACTGAACAGCGGCGCTTGGAACTTTAATATGAAGTTGTTTATTTCCTAAGAAAATCCTAATGTAAAGGGGAGATTTTACTTATGTTCTATCCAGCGGCGGTCCGCAGCTTTGCATCGGACAACACTTTCCCTCTCATATGATATTTGTCAACAGAAATCTGGATTTGAAATGTGTAGGCGGTGTTGTTTTTGACCTTCAAATCCAGCCGGCCTTCCGCCACCGCCGCGTCAATTCCTTGGGGAATGCCGGGCGTATTGCGGTGAAGGTCGATTCCATGTGTATGCTGTTCTGTAACAGTCAGCGGAGTATCCTTCCCATCATTTCGCTCCTTTCGGTGATTTGTTTCATAAAAGAGCAAATCCATGCTCCTGTCAGTATCATTCTACTGGACAAGAGCATGGATTGTTTTAATAAGAAGTTGATTGACTCCTAAGAAAATGCAAAGAAATTGCTAATTTGATAACGGCAAAGAGACTGTAAATGTAACCACATGATTTTTGCTGGATGCGCTGATTGCCCCGCCATGCAGCGTGACGATCTCCTTTGCTATGGCTAATCCAAGCCCTGTGCCGCCTGTATCAGAGGAACGAGACTGATCTACCCGGTAGAATTTATCGAAAAGAGACACCAATGCCTCATTTGGAATATCTTCGCCGCTGTTCTGAAACCGAATGATGACTTCATGTTCCAATTTTTCTGCGGAGATCACAATCTCGGTATGTGGGAAGCTATACGATGCGGCATTTTTCAGAATGTTGTTGAATACCCGTGCCAGCTTTTCCGGATCGGCTTCGATGGTCAAGTTCTCGTCAAGATGCAGGGTAACGGTGTTTCCCCTGGGAGCCAAAACAGGAGACAATTCATCCGATAGTTGGACCAGCATATAATAAAGGTCGATGGTTTCCTTGGACAAGGTGATTTTCTGAGATTTATATTTTGTGATCTCAAAGAATTCATTTACCATCGTCTCCAGTCGGTAGGCTTTTTCCAACACGATATGAGCCCGCGCAGCCCTCTGCTCAGGGGGCATATTCGGATCTTCCTCCAACAGATTGAGGTATCCAATTACAGATGTGAGTGGAGTCCGAATATCATGGGCCAGGTACATAACCAATTCGTCTTTCCGCTGTTCAGCCAAAGCGGTTTCCATTTTTCGTTCTGCTAAAGTTTGTTTTACAGAGTTTAGCTTCCGCTCAAATGGCAGCATTTCCGGTGACAACTGGATTTGCTTTTCATCGTCTGCCAGCAATGACTCTATCCCTTGATTGACCTCTCTGAAATAGCCGGTAACCCACCGGAAAATTCGTACCATGAGGACTGTAAATATTAGAAGAACGGCCACAGCGAAAAAAATTTCTTTATTACCTCGAAAATGGTCACTGTAATAATAAAATGCTGCTTCATGCTTCATGTCGAATACGGTTTCCAGAATCCATACAATCAGATCGCCAATTCGCTGTTTCCAGATGAAAAGATACAGCCCCACCACCACAACGATAGAGGTAATGACATTCATGCAAACTCGTCGAATGAGTTTTGATTGAAAAGCAAAGTATTCGTCTTTTTTATCAACTTTCAATTTTATATCCTCCCCCCCATATCGTCTTAATGAATCTGGGCTTGTCCATGCTATCTCCCATTTTCTCCCGCAGGTGGCGGATATGAACGGTGATGGTGTTGTTGGATTTGCTGTAATACTCGTCCTGCCAGATTTTGTGAAACAAATCTTCTGAACTGACTACATTCCCGGTATTTTCCAGAAGAATACGCAGGATCGAAAACTCCGTAGGTGTCAGCACCAAGGGCGTTTCCCCCAAAAAGCAGGTATGTGCCTTGATATTCATTGTCAAGGAACCGCAAACAAGATTATCTTCTGATGCGGCAGACGAGGTTGCACCGGTATCAGAATGAGCAGGATTGTACTTTTGATACCGGCGAAGCTGAGACTTTACCCGTGCAATCATCTCCAGAGGGCGAAACGGCTTTGTAATGTAATCATCCGCTCCAAGAGTAAGGCCGGTAATTTTATCAGTCTCAGCATCTTTGGCTGTCAGCATGATGATGGGGTAGGTATGATGTTCCCTGATTTTCTTGCATAGAGTGAATCCATCTATGTCAGGAAGCATAATATCCAAAATTGCAAGATCAATGGGGGTTGTTTCAATGCAGTTAAGGGCTTCTTGGGCCGTATAAAATTTGAATACAGTGTAGTTTTCGTTTTTCAAATAGACTTCTATTAAATCCGCAATTTCTGTTTCGTCATCGACTACTAATATTTTATTAGACATGAAATCATTCTCCCTTCAAAGAGTATATATTATTATATTATCAAAGTCAAACACAGCACATCCTTATTATTTCATGAGAAAACATTAAGATTTTCCTAATTTCTCACAGATTGCAATATCTTGGGGCTGAATTTTGGCAAGTTAAGAAACCCCTTGATATATTAGTCGTATCTGTTCATCTCTAAGCTATATTATATTTCGTTCTTATTTATTAAGCAATGATTCGCCTATTAAATCCACAACCAGAACAATCATGCTTGTTTACCAGTATAATAAGGTCATTCCACAGCCGCAACCGGCACGATAAAATATTGTTGAGGTGAACGATTATGCCGGTTGATGATCTGGGCAAATTGGGAATGAGAATGCGCGTTGCTCGAAATGAAATGGGGCTTACACAACAACGGCTTTCTGATATGTGCCATGTTTCCATACGGGAAATTGCCAAAATTGAAAATGGGGAAATGAATCCTTCCTTTTTAATTCTGAAAGCCATCATTCAGGTTCTTCATAATTCTTTGGATTCTCTGATTATATCAGATGGCTCAGCAGATGAGGGAGCTGAGCAAATGAAAATGCTATATCTTAGCTGTTCTCCAGAAATGCAAGAAACACTATTGAATAATACGAAGAGGCTTACAGAAGAACTAATCAGCCTATCCAAGAAACTTGAAAAGGAATAAGCCAATGAGCGAAATTTGAAGGTTTCGTCACTGGCTTATTCTATTCCTACGTGAAAGAGGCAAGCAATGCCTGTGTTAATACACACAGGCCCGCAGGGAAGAAAATCCCTTTGTGATTTTCCTCTCTGCTTGCTTGTTGAGGGCAGCGCCCCCAAGCCCCTTTGAACACAGAATTTCATTCTGTGGCTGCGCGTTCTGCGAACGCTTTTGACCAGGACCAGCTTACCGCTGGCCGTGGTCTTTTTCTTTTTCAACATCCTGTTCCACCTCCATTTTCAGCACCCGATCCACATTGGCCTTTGCCGTTAAAAGCTCCCGCATTTCCTCACGGGAACGCCGGTACTCGGCATAGGTCTTTTTCTTTTCTTCCAGCAATTTTGCGTACTCTGTCTGTAACTCTTTGGCCTTTGGCAGCTTCTTGACGCCCATCTCATCAAAGGCATTCTTAGCAGCCTGGTGGAGCAGAATTTCTTCCTCATGTTTTTCCCGGAATTTCTTAGAGTAGCCCGCCTTGCGGTATGCCACATAGACCTCACGGGTCTTGGCATAATTTACGATGTGAGTACGCAGAACAGCGATCTCTGCCATGCGCTTTTCAGCCGCTTTAATCTGCGCCGAAAGATCATTGTGATGTGCCGTGGCAGCCGTAGCCTTTTCTTCCAAAACCGCATACTCCAGCAGATTGTTCTCTGACAGGTAATTCATGGTCTGCGCCATTTGTTTCAGATTAAAAACTTTAGCCCATATAATTGGGATTTCAATGTCATTTAAATATAACTTCATGTATTCTTTCTCATCATCAGTTGTCGATTTGCCGGTAATTTCTTTTTCTCTACATCCTACAAGCCCAAATAAAACTAACACACAAAGACTAAGAAATAGTGCTCTTTTCAAATTTATAATTCCTTTCCAAGGTCATATGCTTTTTTCATCGCATCCACATGATCAGCCGCTGTATTTGCAGCATCAATTCCACCGCCACCGACCATTCCTTTCAAGGAAGCCTTTATATCAGAATTGCTGCCTCCTCGAAGACTTGTCGATATAATCAATACTTTTTTTGCCATAATTAAATTTCTCCTTTTTCAGCGTCTTTTTTTATCTTCCGTATAACTTTTGCCGGCACTCCTGCCGCAATCATATTGGCAGGAACATCTTTTGTTACAACTGCTCCGGCTGCAATGACCGAACCTTCACCAATCGTAACCCCCGGAAGAACCGTTACATTTGCTCCAAGCCACACTTTTTTTTCGATGTGAATCGGCTGAAATATCATACCTGCTCTTTTCTCAAGATCTTCCATATGATTGATCGTTGCCAATACTGCATTATGTCCAATCAGGACTCCATCCTCTATATAAATACCACCCTGATCCTGAAACTTACATCCTGCATTAATAAAAACATTTTTACCTATATGGATATTTCGTCCGCAGTCTGTATAAAACGGAGGAAACATTCCAAAACTTTCATCTATTTTTTGTCCGGTAAGTTCCGACATAAGCTGTATAATTTCTTCTTTTGTATGATATTTGTTATTCAGCTCCATCGTTATCTTTAATGCCCTTTGAGACAGCTCATGCATAACCAGATGTTCTTCACTTCCACCATCTACGATATATCCGGGCTTCATATTACTCAAATATTCTTCACACGTCATAATTAACCAACTCCGTTTTCTTTAAAAAATTTCTGAATTTTGTCAAATGGGATCACATCCGGATTATCGTATAGATCTGTATGAACAGCTCCCGGAATTGTCAGCAGTTCTTTATTGGATGTGTACTTGCTGTTCTTGATCATATTTTCATAAGCATCTTTTCCAAAATAATAGCTGTGTGCTTTTTCTCCATGAACGATAAGGACTGCACTTCTGATTTCATTACTGTACTTTAATATTGGCTGATTCATAAATGACATACATCCAATACTGTTCCAGCCATCATTGGAATTCAGGCTCCTTTTATGATAACATCTGCCTTTATAATACTCACTGTAATCTTTTACGAAGAAAGGTGCATCTTCCGGAACCGGAAGGGGAACACAACCACCGCCTCTTGAATATTCGCCTTTACGGTATTCTTCTGTCCTGAGGGTATTCAGTGACTGTTTCTTTGCATAACGTGCTTCTTCACTGTCCTCAGAATCAAAGTATCCATTCGCATTTACTCTTGTCATATCATACATGGTAGAAGCAACGGTTGCTTTTATTCTTGTATCCAACGCAGCTGCGTTAAGAGCCATTCCACCCCAGCCGCAGATTCCAATGATTCCTATTTTATCCAGATCCACATCTTCCCGAACAGAAAGGAAATCAACAGCAGCCATAAAATCTTCTGTATTAATATCTGGAGAAGCCATAAATCTTGGATAGCCTCCACTTTCCCCCGTAAAAGAAGGGTCAAATGCAATCGTTAAATATCCTCTTTCAGCCATTGTCTGTGCATATAATCCGGAACACTGTTCTTTGACTGCCCCAAATGGTCCGCTTACGGCAATCGCAGGACATTGCCATGATACATTTTTTGGCTTATACAGATCTGCAGCAAGTGTGATTCCATAACGATTTATAAATGTCACTTTCGTGTGGTCTACTTTTTCACTCTGTGGAAAAGTTTTATCCCATTCAGATACTAGTTTTAATTCTTCTGTTTTCAACATAAATATAACCTCCATATGCAAAATTTCTTGTAATTACACTAACAATAATATATGATATAAATATCTTACAACCTAAAGTTGACTTTAGGTCAAGCATAAATTTGAAAGAAGGTTTTTTATGTATACAATCGGTCAGGTCTCTGCAATGTTTAATCTTCCTGTTTCTACATTAAGGTATTATGACAAGGAAGGCTTTTTCCCTAATCTGGAACGCAAGGGAAATATCCGTTATTTCAGCGATAATGAATTAGAAGCACTTCGTATCATTGAATGTCTGAAGAAATCCGGTCTTGAGATAAAAGATATAAAGCAATTTTTTATCTGGGTATCTGAAGGCAGCTCCAGTTATGAAAAAAGGAAAGAATTATTTGAAACCAGAAAATCAGCTGTTGAAACTGAAATTCAGGAACTCCAAAAAACTCTTTCCCTCTTAAAATTCAAGTGCTGGTATTACGAAACAGCAATGAAAGATGGTAACGAAGATGCTATAAATGCCATGTTGCCTGACAAACTTCCAAAAAATATACAGAAACTATATGATAAAGGGCATGACTGATTTTTGCTTTCTCCATCAAACTGTTAAGGAAACAATCGGAGTTGGTGTAAACGAAAAAGCAGCCTTGAGTTCTGATAAAAACTGCCCTTTCGTTTACATCAATTTCGATTTTACCTTGGTGAACAAAGTCGCGTCCCTTTAGCCGATAGCTATGGGGATTCAATCGTTGCGCTTTTCCTTAAGTTTATCATACCGGATGTTTTGGTAAAAGTTTTTTTATTCAAGAAATCAATTTCAGGCATGACAAACAAACCTCCTATGCGGAAGTCATTTATTCTATGCAATTGTAGATTTTAACATCTCATATGTGCATGAAAAGAAGAACTGTATTTATCTTTGCGGGGTGATACCATATTCCCTCCGCAAGAAGAACATTTGCATACATCGATGTGATACAAAACCTTTATCATTTCTACTGCATTTAGATTTTTTAATGTAGAAATGTATTTCTTGCATCCAAGCAGGTTTCTGCAGAGAGTTATCTTTTTTCTCTTGTTTCTACATGATAGCAGACCATAGTGCCGGATTCTGACAAATCGTTTGGGTGGAACATGCATCATGAATCGACGGATGAATTCTTCTCCTGAAATTGTTTTCTCTTTCCAGCAGCCTTCGTTTTTATAGTCTTTTACTGCATATGTAACTGTCGTATCTGTCATGGATTTGATTCGCTGATTACTGATTGCTATCCTGTGGGTATATTTTCCAAGATAATTGATAACCGACTGTGCACCATTGAAAGTTTCTTTACAGTAAGTGACCCAGTTCTTTTCATAACACTTATCAAGAAGTTCTTTAAAACGATAGCTGTTCTGATATTTCTCTGCTGTACCATGAAATTTAAGCTTAGAATCATTCCACAGGCTTTTTAACTCATCCAGATATTTTCCACGGAACACTTTGGAGATGACACCATATGGGAGAAAAAAAATTCCACCTGTTTCTTTCCATTTATTTTCATCATCAAGCCCACCTCCAAGAACAATGGTATGAATATGAGGATGATAATTCATTGCAGAGCCCCAGGTATGAAAAATGCAGATATACCCTATATCAGCTCCCAGATACTTTGCATCTTTTGACAATTCATTCAATGTGGCTGAAGCAGCATGATACAGTGCATCATATAACAGCTTCTGGTTGCTGTAAATAATGGAATTCAATTCCTCAGGAACTGTGAATACTACATGATAACAGGGTGCATCCAATACGTTCTCTTTTTGTGCATCAATCCATTTCTCTTTCGGAAACTCCTGGCACATGGGACAGCATCTGCTTCTGCAGGAGTTGTTGTGAACACTGATACATCCGCAGTCCTCACAAACACTGATGTTTACACCAAAAACTCCTGTTTTACAGTTTCTGATGTGATAAGCCGTTTTTCTGTGATGAGCAGGAGGGTTACTCCTCTTTTCATAGGAAGGATAGAACCGTTCAAATACATCCTGTATCGTACATGATTTATCCATAATCATTCACCACCCATCTCATCAAATGGGCTTTTAATACCAAGCAGAGTTTTATTGCTTACATGCAGATAAATCTCTGTTGATTTTGGATCACGATGTCCCAAAAGAGCCTGAATATATTTTATATCGCAGCCTGACTCAAACAGATGACTTGCAAAACTATGACGCAAACAATGTGTGGAGACGTGTTTTTGAATGCCTGCTCTTTCGGCGCTTTCACGAAAAAATTGAATGACACTATCTTTTGTAAGATAATCCCCTGTCCATGAACTTGGGAACAGAATCCCTCTTGGCCTGCCACATTGAAACCAGTATTCTGTCAATATTTCAAGCGTCCGGTCTGCAAGCAAAGTATAACGGTCAGATCGGCTTTTTCCATCGCGGATGTGTATGGTTTTGTTCGTGCGTGAAATATCATCATAATGAAGGTGTGTGACTTCTGAAACACGAAGTCCACCTGAATACATAGTAGCGATCATAGCTTTATGCTTCAGATTTGGTGTAGCATCAAGAATAGCTGATATTTCTGCTTTTGTAAGCACCGCTGGTAACTTTCTGTCCCTTTTCATACGAGGTATGTCATCATCATCCCAATTCATCTTCAATACTTTTTTGTAAAAGAAGCGGATTCCTGAATGGTAGTGATTGTATGTTTCTGGTGAAATCCCGGAAAGTTTCTTTTCAGTTAGGAATGTATCAACATCGTCAGTTGTTAATGCATCTATATCCTTGGCTGTGTGGTTCAAAAAATGAGCAACACTGGTACAGTATGCATGAATTGTGGAATCCTTGAGATTCCGTTTATTCGCAGCAGATCTAATCTGATTAAAAATTTCTTCGTACATAATAAAATCCTCCATGTAAAGTAAATCGTAAATGTATAAACACTGCTTACATGGAGGAGCATTAGCATAATAAAACTGCTTGCCAGAAAGGCAGCTCAATGGTATTCTTATCATAGGCAGTGGGGATGTCGATCCTGTTTGATTGTTGGTTGTGGTGACTTAACAATACTACTTGTAGGACTTGGTTTCCACTGCTTTTTATTAAAGTGTAAAGAAAAACTGCGCCATAGCCTTGGCAGGCCATCGCGCAGCGATTTTGTTCAACTGGAATTTTGATAAGAAAAAAAGCAGTCAATCCTAAGACTAACTGCTTTGTGTGTATGGATATGAAATTGTCAAAATTGAAATTCACAATATTAATTGAGAGGCAGAAGCTTCTTCATTTTCACATTCTGCATAATCAATATTTTTTACATTTCTTTGAGTGGCATATTGAACAATTCGTTCTTGAATTATTTCATATATAGTTATTTTCCCACATTCAGGACATATTTTTGCTGGTACATTTGTGGCATGATATATTGTGCCATCATAAACTACATCAGTTTCTGTTGTAATATTTTTTAACCATTTTTTACATTTTTGACATCTAAACATAATCGCTCTCTCCTTTAACTCCCGATTTGTTACTCACATGATATCATATTTTTCCTTCAATTACATCCACCTAATTTTAATACACTGCCTGTCGGCTTGCTTCTGTAACCAGCATCCGGTTAATTTTCTCCTGCATTGTTTCCTTTGCATCTTCATTGAAATGATAACGAACAACATAGACTGTCTGCCCGATTTTCTTTGTAAATGTGTTCCCCTCTGTTTTTGTATTCATCATTTTTTCCATAATCATTTTTTCCTTTCCTTTTGGATCCCCGGTAGAAAGTCATTCCATTTGTCTCTGTCAGGACACTATTCTTTAAATCAGGCCCAAAATGGGCACTTCCAGTTTCGCAGGCTACCTATATATAGCCTTTTCATTTTTGCTTGCAAAAAGCCTTGTGATCACAGCACTTTTTTAACGTAAAAAGCGTTTTAATATGATGCAGCCAGCGACAAGAAGCATACCTAACAAATGTCATTGTCTATCACTTCTGTTTTCTCTGCTGATATCGCTCTGGTTAATTCTTAATAATGAGCAAAACAAAAGGCACTAACTTTTTTACGGTTAATGCCCTTTGCTTAGTTATTAAGTTTTTCTTTATAGATTTCTATTCTTTCTGCCTGCCGAACTTTTTGACCTTTTTCTGGCAGTTTTTCA
Source organism: Ruminococcus sp. RTP21484sp1_RTP21281st1_A8_RTP21281_210402 (assembly GCF_040914025.1). Taxonomy (NCBI): domain Bacteria; kingdom Bacillati; phylum Bacillota; class Clostridia; order Eubacteriales; family Oscillospiraceae; genus Ruminococcus; species Ruminococcus sp. RTP21484sp1_RTP21281st1_A8_RTP21281_210402. The sequence continues at coordinate 41,127 of NZ_JBCPGE010000012.1, read as the reverse complement.
GAAACAATTTTATACCATGATTTATCAAAACCAACTGCTTTAAGAATTGTTGATTTATCCATCTGATCTGGTTGTTTTATAGAAATGTGTAAGCGATCTTGAGGTATTTTCTCTATAATTGTAAACTGGCTTCCTCCTGGTTGCCACGTGAATTTATGCAATCCAGATTCTTTCTCATATCCTTCTAAATTTCCACGTTTATTCCACTTAAACTCATATAACTCAGGATCATATCGAATTGTATCAAATTCGAAAACAAGATAGTCTTTATAATCTTTTGATTTAACCAAAACAACAGTTCTACCCTAACAACAGACGCGGTAAAAAAGGATTACAGCTTTACACTTCTGGAAGCAACCTATCTGGAACGGACCGGTCTCCGCTTTGAGCCATCCGATTATGTTTCCTTTGGTTTGACTGATAAAAATGGACTCCTGACCAATGCCGGAAAACTCATGACCGATCAGCACACGTTTTATAACTCCCGTATGTTCTGTACCCGGTGGAATGGCTTGGAAAAAGGCTCTATCTTTGATGATGCGCTGGACGATAAAGAATACGAGGGAAATTTGATTTATTTACTGAACAGCGGCAGTGAATTTATTCGCAATAATTCCAAAGTCCGTTTTGTCAAAAAGGCACAGTATCGTGTAGACAAGCCGGATTATGCTGAACGAGCTGTGACAGAGGCTCTTGTCAATGCGCTTATCCATCGTGATTATATTGTGCTTGGCAGCGAAATCCATATTGATATGTTTGATGATCGGGTGGAAATCACATCTCCGGGCGGTATGTTTGGCGGCGGCTCAATTCAGGAATACGATATTTACAGTATTCGTTCGATGCGACGAAACCCTGTGATTGCTGACCTGTTCCACCGCATGAAGTACATGGAACGCCGTGGAAGTGGTCTGCGCAAAATCGTCAGTGAAACTGAACAGCTGCCCGGATACAAAGAGGCATATAAGCCCGAATTTTCCTCAACAGCGACAGATTTCAGAGTCATCTTGAAAAATGTAAACTACAACTTAGAGGGTGGCGCCCACCAAGTTACCCACCAAGATATTGAACTATCAACGGTGTCCAAACAGATTTTGGCTTTTTGCACAACACCAAAATTCAAGAAAGAGCTTGCAATATTTTGCAGATTCAAAGATTTAAGAAACTTCACTTTGAAGCATATCAATCCGCTTTTAGAATCCGGGCAATTAGAAATGACTATTCCCGATAAACCTAAAAGTCGCAATCAAAAATATATTACAGTTCGTTCCGAATAAACAGAGAAGCAGGACATTGGGTCTCATCTCCCATTGTCCTGCTTCTTTTTATTGCCATACAAGTAAGAAAACCCCGGAAAGCCTTGATTTTCCAGGGTTTTTGAACCATTTTGATATAGTCTGAGCAGTCGATTATCGCTTGCTGAACTGTGGAGCGCGACGAGCTGCTTTGAGACCGTATTTCTTACGCTCTTTCATACGAGGATCACGAGTAAGGAATCCAGCTGCTTTAAGAACTGGTCTGTACTCTTTGTCTGCCTCAAGGAGTGCTCTGGAGATACCATGTCTGATAGCACCAGCCTGTCCTGTGTATCCGCCACCATGTACGTTTACAAGTACGTCAAATTTTCCTTCTGTTTCGGTAGCAGCCAGTGGCTGACGAACGATAACTTTAAGTGTGTCTAATCCAAAATACTCATCAATGTCTCTTTTATTGATAGTGATTTTACCAGTACCTGGGGTAAGGTAAACTCTTGCTACTGATTTTTTTCTTCTTCCTGTTCCGTAGAATTTTGCGCTAGCCAATGTTTTCTACCTCCTAATTAAAATGTTAAAACTTCCGGTTTCTGAGCCGCATGTTTGTGTTCAGGTCCGGCATAAACGAAAAGTTTTGTGTACATTTCTCTTCCTAATGGTCCTTTTGGAAGCATACCTTTAACTGCCAGCTCAACAACTTTCTCAGGTTTCTTAGCCATCATCTCTTTTAATGTAGTCTCTTTCATTCCACCTACATAATCAGAGTGATTGTAGTAGATCTTCTGATCCATTTTCTTTCCTGTAACTTTGATCTTGTCAGCGTTAACAACGATTACATAATCACCTGTGTCAACGTGTGGTGTAAACTGAGGTTTGTTCTTTCCTCTTAAAACGCTTGCTACGCCAGAAGCCAGACGGCCAAGGGTGCAGCCTTCAGCGTCAACTACATACCATTTTCTCTCGATTTTATCTGGATTAGCCATATAAGTCTGCATGGTTTTACCTCCTGTTATTTATCAACGATTGTTTGTATAAATGCGAATTCTCGCATATGTTAGTAATATGGAAACGATGGTGCAATTACTGCGGAAATGTCCGAAACCGCTGATAAATACCGTCGCCGGGGCTATTGGCTAAAGTATCTCGCACTACGTCACATTGAGTTATTATATTATAAGCCTCCGTTTCTGTCAACCACTTTTTCCCCATATTTCCATCTTTTTTTCAAAAAGTTTTCCACATTCTTCCTGGATTGCTGATCAGCTTTTCCACAAAGCCCGCTTGCTGCATCCACCTTATACACGCCCATCCACAACAGGTGTCTTTTGGAACAACAATTTATACACACTTTAATCAGGCATTTTATAAATTTTCTCTGTCAAGCGTTTTTTATAAATTTTCTCTGGTATTTTTCTCCGCAATGTGCTACATTAAAAAGAATGTATTCACAGGATACACAGTAACTATTTTATTTTTTCAGATAACTATTCAGCAAATACTATTCCGCGAGGCATTTTCACTATGAAAGCCCCAGGAGACAGCTGTGGAAGTGCCGCAGGAGGGTTCGCCTTTCTGTGCATCACAAAGCGCGTAACTGTAAGAGAACTGAACAGTTACTTTTATTTGAGGTGAAGTTTTCATGATAACATTTTTATCCCATTTTTTCATCAAAAATTACAAAGACTACAACTCCCCCCAGGTTCGCCAGTCTTATGGCATGCTCTGCGGAGCTGTGGGAATTGCCTTGAACATTTTTCTTTTTATAGGAAAATGGCTTGCCGGAATCCTAAGCGGCTCTATTGCCATCACGGCGGATGCCTTCAACAACTTATCGGATGCAGGCTCCTCTGTGATCACTCTGGTGGGCTTCAAGCTCTCCGGACAAAAACCGGATACAGAGCATCCCTTTGGACATGGACGCATGGAATATATCTCCGGACTTCTTGTCTCAGTTGCGATTCTGATCATGGGCTTCGAGCTGATCCGCTCCTCCATTGACAAGATCCGCACCCCGGAGCCCATTGAATGCAGCCCAGTTATTATTGCTGTCCTTATTGCATCTATTCTGGTAAAAATATATATGTACTACTATAACCGCACTATCGGTCACAAAATCGACAGTACTGCCATGCAGGCTACAGCTGGAGACAGTTTAAGTGACACAGTTTCCACCAGTCTGGTTCTTCTGGCAACTATCATCAGTCAGCTTACCGGATTGGTGCTGGACGGATGGTTCGGTGTCCTGGTGGGCATTTTTATCTTCTATACCGGAACCACTACAATGAAGGATACCATTGATCCCCTTCTCGGACAAGCCCCGGAGAAAAATTTAGTAGAGGAAATCGAAGAGATCGTTCTTGCCCATCCCCTTGTCCACGGCATGCATGACCTGATTGTCCATGACTACGGTCCAGGCAGACTAATTCTTTCCCTCCACGCTGAGGTTCCCGCCCACGGAGATCTGCTGATTATCCACGATGAGATTGACAACATTGAGCATGAGCTTCAGGACAAACTGAATTGTTCTGCCACCATCCACATTGATCCCATTGTCACAGACAACAAGGAGGTCAATGAAATACGCAGCCAGATTGAAGAAATCACCCGCAATCTGGACCGTCGTCTTTCCATTCACGATTTTCGCATAGTAGAAGGTCCTACCCACACAAACCTGATCTTCGACATAGCGGTTCCTTTCGAATGCAAACTCACCAACGTGGAGATCACAAATCTCCTCAAAGAACGCATCCGCAATATGGATGATGGCAACTATTGTGCCGTGATTCAAATCGACAGAGTATATTCATAAAAAATTCTTTTCCCCATACAAAAAGACTGGTTCTTCATGCAGCTGCATGAAAAATCAGTCTTTTTGTTATTTCGTCCGCACTGCGTCCGCTTTGAAGCACCTTTCCTTATCGAATATTCAAATAGACATCCTCTCTCGTATGAAATCCCCCGTCAATGATCACCTTATCCATATTTTCCGCCGTCACCGCTATTGGATCGATTTTATAATAAGGAATGTCATATGTCCCGTCATTGAAGGTTTCTACTGCCTTGTATTCCCCTTCTCCGGAAGTAATATCCTCTCCTTTGCCAAGCGCCACTGCGAACTCGGCCGCCGTATTCGCTTCCTGTTCAATAGGCTTATAGACAGTCATTTCCTGTGTACCTTCCACAATCCTCTGACAAGCTGCCAGATCCGCATCCTGGGCCACCACAGCAACCTTCCCGGCCAGCCGATTCTCCGACAATACCTTCACTGCCTGACTTGCCAGATCATCATTTCCGCACATCACCCCTACAATATCTTTTGTAACTTCCAACCCCTGAGTCACATAGTTTCCGGCCAGCTCTGCCATCCAGTTATCGCAATATCCCGTATAAACCACATTCAGATTACTGTCCTCAATAACCTTATTGAAGCCACGCACAACTTCATCCACATTTCTGTCTGTAGGAGATCCATTGATGGCAAAAATATTTCCTCCCTCCGGGCAAGCCTTGACCAGAGCCTCTCCCATAAGGATTCCAACCTTTTCATTATCAATGGTAATATACAGATCTGCATTAACATTTTCCACAATGCGGTCATAACAGATTATATAAATCCCCATTTCCCGGGCTTCCTTCAGCACATCATACAAAGCATTTCCATCAATAGGGATCACCACGATCACATCCATCTTTTTCTTAATGAAATACTCTATCTGGGAAATCTGCTCTTCCACAACGCCTCCGGCTACCTGCACATTCACTTCTGCCCCAAGGCTCTGGGCAGTAGAAACAAACATATCCCGATCCCGCAGCCATCTCTCAATTACAAAAGAGTCAAAGCTAAGCCCGATCTGCAGCTTATCTTCCTCTTTTGCTTCTTCCTTCTGCGGCTCCTGAGGCTTACCTCCGCAACCTGCTGCCAATGCAGCTGCCAGGAGCAAAGCCAACGACAAGAGCAGCCAACGACACTTTCTCATTTTCCATACCTCGCTTTATACTCACTTGGAGTCATATCCATCTGCTTCTTAAAAATCCTGCTGAAATAATTGGGATCCGAATAGCCGCTCTGGATTCCCGCTTCCTTTACGCTTACATTTGCATCCACCAGAAGCTCTTTGGCTTTATCGATCCGGACTCTGGTCAGATACTCAATAAAATTCTCTCCAGTCTCCTCCTTAAAAATCTTGCTGAAATAATAAGGACTGATATTCACCTGACTGGACACATCATCCAGAGAAATATCCCTGCTGTAATTTTCCTGAATATAAAGCATGGCCTTCTTTACCGCGGAATTGGACTGATCTTCCTTCTGATCCCGGATTGCCCGGCATACATTTACCATCTTTTCCTGGAACCATTTACGAAGATCCTCATAGGTTGAAAGCGACATGGCAGTATCCAAATAGTCCCTGCGGTAACTAAATCCATAATTGATCGCGCCGCTGTCAAAAGCAATCTTCTCTCCCCAGATAATAAACTCCAGTATTTTCAGGCGGATATTATTCATATCCTGTGAATAATGCTCTACCATCCAGTCACAGAAGAAGTTCACCTCCTGGAGCATCCCCTCCTCATTTCCCTCCTCAAGACAGCGGAACATCCTCTTCTCATCATTGCCGGGAAAAGCCTCGTCATAGACACCATTCTGGGAAAGATCCTCTATATGGATTACCCTGCCCAGGCTTCCGTTTAATGCCCGGAGTGCTTCGCGGTAAGATCTCTCAAGCTCTTCCATTTCCCATACTCTTCCAATTCCCACACGGAATTTTGCATCCAGTCTGCCCTCCAATCTTGCCACCAGCTCTCTTGCCTTTTCCACCAGATCAATACGGTCTTCATAAGGATTCTGGAAAATTTCACAAGGCACTACCACAGGGATACGGTTGGACATAATATTTCCAACCACACAGGGAAAAGCAGACTTCACCACATCCCGGAATTCCGGATAAAAGCTTTGCGCCTTCACATTCATTCCAACCGGGCTTACCAGTCTTCCATTTTCATAGCTTTGTCCAAACTGCACCACCATAACATAACCCTGGCCATATTCAATATCCAGAAGCTGCTGGTAATAACCTGCTGCTGCCATCTCCTTCTGGAAAAGAAGAGAATTCACATAACCAGATTCCACAACCGGGATAACTGTCTCTAGCTTTTCCTGGATTTTCAACAGATTACTTCTCTGATCACGAACCTTATCCACCTTTGCTGTCGCTTCTTCCACCACAGAAATAATCTTACTTTTCGAAATCGGTTTCGTAAGATACTGTTCCACACCAAGATTGATGGCTTCTTTGGCGTAATCAAATTTGTCATATGCAGAAACTACATAAAACAAGGCGGAATTGTTGAACTTCCGGATTTCCCGCATAGCCTGGATTCCATTAATTCCAGGCATGTGAATATCCATAAACACAATATCCGGGTGAAAGGTCTCCGCCTTCTCGATTACCGCCCTTCCTGTTTTCGCAGTTTCCACACTGCATTTATCTCCGAATTCAGCCAGAATCACTCCTTTAAAAGCCTCCAGCATAAGTCCTTCATCATCTGCTATCAGAATACGGTACATTTTTTTGCTCCCCTTTATTCAGCCTCTGTCACTGCTCATTGCAGCATACTCCATGCTATCACTTTTTACTCATTCACTGGTACCTTCAACCTCCACCGGTAAGGTGATATGCACACTGGTTCCAAGTCCAAGGCCCTCACTTTCTATGGTAAGAAGATCTTTTTGTTTATAATACAATTCCAATCTGTCAATTACATTTCCTACTGCTATGCCTGTAGAATAACGGTCCTCTCCATTATTTCGTGCTTTCCCTGCCATAACGGATTGAATCATCTCCTGTGTCATTCCGGCGCCATTATCACTGACTATGATTTCCAGGTCATCCCCATCCTTGTGAATGGACATTCTGATTTTCCCAGTTTCCATACAGTCGTGAATTCCATGCTGCACGGCATTTTCCACCAGAGGCTGCAAAATCATGCTTGGAATCCTGAAATTCCCGATTCCCTCATCCACATCTTTTTCATAATTGATATCTCCGGCAAATCGGACATTTAAAATATAAATATAATTGTCAACTGCATCCACCTCTTCCCAGAGAAGAGCATCATCCTCCATTTTCCGTACATTATATCGGAAAAAGTCTGCCATCTTTTCCAGAAAAACACCGGTACGCTCTGCATCCTCCAGCATGGCAAGCTGGGCCCCGGCATTCAGACAGTTAAACAGGAAATGAGGATTGATCTGAGCCTGAAGATATTTCAGCTGTGCTTCTTTCAGATGGGTCTCCATAAGAAGCTCCCTCTCCTTCATCTGCGCCTGCTTTTCTATACTTTCACGCTGTTGTTTAATATGAATGCGTATGCTGTCCAGCATCTGATTAAAGCTCCGGGTTACCACGCCAACCTCATCCTCGCAGACAACAGGCAGAATTGGCACATTCAGATTTCCCATGGCAACCTCATGCGCAGTACTGGAAAGCTGGGTCAGCGGCCGGATCATGGATTGCACAAACAGAATGATAATGGCCACGCCTACTGCCGCCACAATGAAAATAACCACCAGTGCCAGCCGATACAGTACATCCATAGAAGAAAGCAGGAGCTGGTAATTGGAGGAATTCATCCGGAAGCGCAGATTATTCAGCTTGTAAATATAAGAATTGATATATTCATAAAGCTGCAGTTCTTTTTCATAAGAAGCCTTGTACTTCTCAATATTTCTGCCTCGCTTGGCCTGAACAGTCTCGCTGGTCTGATTCAGATAGCTTTCTGACATTCTGCGTATATTTTTTTCCAGCATTTTTACTTCATTGTCCACATTCCGGTCATTCAGCTTATCCAGAAGCTCCCGGTAATCCTGCTCATAGCGATAGTAATTTTCCAGAGCCTTGGTTCCCTTTATATTCAGATATTCGTAAACCGTTCCTTCCAGCTTGTTTAAGGTATCCGAGAGATCATTAATTGCTGCATTGCTGGAAAAAACAGCATCAATCCGGTCTACACCGGTATGGATCTGTTCAAAGATAAAAAAATTGATGCATACTACAAATACCATGACAAGGGCCATAACAAAGCTTAATCTTGTCTGTATGGAATTCTGGACGGAAAGGCTTCCTTTTCTCTCTCTCATTTAATTCCCCTCCGTTCTGTAAGCACCAACATTGCTTCTGGTGATCACATGCTGACCCACACTGTAATAATTGCTGGTATGTCCCAGGGAGGAAAACTCTTCCAGGGCATTCACGCTGTATCTTCCGATTTCATCCATATCCAGAGCGATAGCTGAAGAAATAATCCCTTTGCTGATACCATCCAGAATTACATCGGAATAATAAAAACCAACTACATCCACATTTCCAACCTGGTTATAGTCAACCAGAGCCTGGTAAACGCACTCTGTCACAACCTCGTCCATGCACACCAGCACATCTGGCAGGTTCTCCTCGCTTACAAAAATATCCCGGACAAATTCCTCTGTATCAAAGCCAGAGCTGCTGTCAATGTTGTATTCTGAAATCGTTACGGTCTGATAATCCTTCTTTTTTTCCTCCAGTTCTTTTTTAATCTGGTAATAGATCAGATTGGTCTCCTGGGTCTTGGACTGGGAATTTGACAAAAGAAGGACCTGCGTATTCTCATGTTCCTTTAAAAGTCCAAGAATCTGTTCCGTGTAAGCATTTCCCAGCTGATAACTATTCAGTCCAACAAAGCTGATTCTGGCACTGGAGGAATCATCTGTCAGCACCGTAACTACCGGAATATCCGCATCTGAGGCCTCCTGGATCAGTTCCTGCTCTTCATCGCTTCCATCAGCTTCCAGAATGATCCCGTCCACCTGGGAGGCAATTCCAATACGCAGATAATCCGCCTGACTATAATTGGAATCGTGCCCGGGCTCGATCAATTCCAGATAAGCATCTGCATCCTTTGCCGCCTGGCTGGCGCTTTCATAGATGGAATCCCACATCAGGGTATTTTCCGCTCCTGCTATCATCAGATAATGTTTTGCGTAACTGGATGCACCCTCGCCTTCACCAAGATCCACCTGATCCAGTTTTTTCTGGAAATAAATCCAGATTCCAGAGAGAAATAACATACAGCCTACTATAATAAAAAAAACAGTCAATGTGGATTTTTTCATAATTAATAAGTTCCTTTATTGCCCGCGCTTTTGCCTGTAGGCAAACCGCCATTTTATTATAAAATAAATATGCTTTCAAACATCTACAGTTTACCATATTTGCATGCTATATGCAAAAGAAGCCATTGCATTTCTGCAACAGCTCCTTTCTGATTACTGTTTACTGCACTCTCAGCAGTTTTTTGGCAATTATTTAGTTGGATTTTCTATTAGAGATAACATCAAATACAACTGCGATCAGAAGTACGGCACCTTTTACAACATACTGCCAGGAATCACCGATACCCATGATTGACATACCCATGTTGATAACACCAAGGAGAAGAGCACCGATTACAACACCACCTACAGTACCACTTCCACCGTATGCAGAAGCACCACCGATGAAACAGGAACCGATTGCATCCATCTCGAAGGATGTACCTGTACTACCATTTACAGAACCTACACGTGCTGCGCAGAGAAGACCTGCAAGGCCAGCAAGTAAGCCCATGTTTGTATATGCAATGAAATAAACCTTATTTGTATCGATACCGGAAAGCTGTGTTGCTTTCTCGTTACCGCCGATTGCGTAGAAGTAACGTCCAAACGCTGTCTTGGATGTGATGAAGTTGTAGATCATGCAGATTGCAACTACCCATACAAGCATTACGGAGATACCTTTGTACTGATACAATTTGTAGCAATACCACAGAATAACAACTGCAATCACGGCTGCTCTGCTGTAATCAGAAGCTGCGGTATTCTGACGATAACCTTTTTTCGCTTTGTTTGCTCTGGAACGCATAGTGGAGAAAATAATGTAGCATGCGATCAGAACACCAACGATCAGTGCAGAATATTTCTTTCCATCATCAAGTCCAGGAATGTTAATGTAGGATGTAAATACATTCAGGAAAGATTTGTTCTGGATAGATACTGTCTTATTATCCAGTACCAGACGTCCAAATCCACGGAAAATGAACATGCCGGCAAGTGTTGTGATAAATGGAGGAATTCTCTTATAACCAATCCAGTAGCCCTGCCATACACCAACCAGAAGGCCGATTACCAGGCAAAGGAGAATGGTGATAAATGGATTGAAGCCCTTGCTGCCGATCAGGACAGCTGCAACACCACCAACGAAGCAGATAACAGATCCAACAGAAAGATCGATGTTACCACCAGTTAAGATACAGAGTAACATACCACATGCAAGAACCAGTACGTATCCGTTCTGGAGCATAAGGTTTGACATGTTCTGTGCGAAAAGAAGTCGTCCATCAGTCAGAGCACAGAACAGGATAAATACGATTACAAGTGCAATAACCATCGTATATTTTCTTAAAAAGTCTTTTATTTTTGCATTCATTTTGTTTTCCCCCTTCATTATTTCTTCTGATTCTGCATGATATGTGCCATGATGCCTTCCTGGGTAGCTTCTTTCGCATCCAGTTCTCCGGCCATTTTACCTTCATTCATGATATAAATCCGGTCGCACATACCAAGGATTTCAGGCATTTCTGAGGAAATCATGATTACAGATTTTCCCTGTTCCACCATCTGATTGATCAGACAGTAAATATCATATTTTGCACCTACGTCGATACCACGGGTAGGCTCATCCAGAATCAAAATATCTGGTTCTGTGAACATCCACTTTCCAAGAAGGGCTTTCTGCTGGTTACCACCAGACAGGTTACCAATACGCTGCTCATTGGAAGGTGTTTTCGTTCCCATTTCTTTTGTCATCTGCTCCGCCAGCTGTACCTCAAGGTCCGTGTTGATAATTCCATTATCACAGACTTTGTTCAGACGGGCAAGAGTTGTATTGAAACGAATGGACTCATCAAGGATCAGTCCGTTTGTCTTACGGTCCTCAGTTACATATGCAAGACCATGCTGGATGGCTGCACGAGGATCTTTCAAATCTACTTTTTCACCCTTTATATACAATTCTCCGGAAATTGCACTTCCATAGCTCTTACCGAAGATGGACATTGCCAGCTCTGTACGGCCTGCACCCTGCAGTCCTGAGAAACCAACAACCTCACCTTTATGTACTTTAAAGGAAATATTGTCGTCTACTATTTTTTCCGGATACAGAGGATGATGAACCGTCCAGTTCTTTACCTCCAGCATCACTTCTTTACTTACATTGTGCTCACGTTTCGGATAACGATCTTCCATAGGACGTCCAACCATTCCTTTGATGATCCTGTCCTCGCTTAAGTCATCCACGCCTTTTGTAAGTGTCTCGATTGTGCTTCCGTCTCGAAGAATGGTACAACGGTCTGCACAGTAAATGATCTCATTCAGTTTGTGTGTGATAATAATAGATGTCAGTCCCTGTTTTTTAAATTCCATAAGCAGGTCCAGAAGCATCTTTGCATCTTCATCATTCAGGGATGAAGTCGGCTCATCCAGGATGAGCAGTTTAACATCTTTTGAAAAAGCTTTCGCAATTTCTACCAGCTGCTGTTTGCCAGTTCCGATATCTTTGATCAGGGTCTGGGCAGATTCATGAAGACCTACCTGAGCCATATGTTTCTCAGCCTCGCTGTATGTTTTATCCCAGTCGATGGCTCCTCTTTTATTTTTGATCTCGTTTCCAAGAAACATGTTTTCACCGATGGAAAGCAGTGGGATCAATGCAAGCTCCTGGTGAATAATAACGATACCTTTTGCCTCGCTGTCATTAAGCTTTTTAAACTTACACTCTTCACCCTCGTAGGTAACCGTTCCAGTATAGCTGCCGTATGGATACTGACCACTTAATACGTTCATCAATGTGGACTTTCCCGCACCGTTCTCACCGATCAGCGCATGAATCTCGCCACGCTGAACTTCAAGGTTAACGTTATCCAAAGCTTTGACACCGGGGAATTCCTTCGTAATGTGTTCCATTACTAAAATATTGTCAGCCAAAATGGCGCCCCCTTTCCCATAAAACAGGCGGGGCTTTTCACCCCGCCCACATTTAAACCTTTATTTTTGATTTGTATGACGTTTTAGTTCAGCCTTCATTAGTTTGCCGGATGAAGATATCCGTCATCATCCATTGTGTAGTATCCTGGGTCAACCAGTGCTTCCTGAAGGTTGTCTTTTGTTACAACTGTAGGAACCAGAAGGAAGGATGGGCATTTGTTGCCTTCAGATGTCTCATAGGACTCTGTATCATATGCACACTCGAAATCCCAACCAGATTTTTCAATCAGAGACTCATCAACTGTATCACCAGCCAGCATTGCTTTTGCAAGGTCAAGTGTTACGACTGCTTCATTAGCAACTGCTTTGTAAACGGTCATGGACTGTTTTCCGTCAACGATGTTTGCAAGGTTTGCTTCATCACCATCCTGTCCTGTGATCAGAACTGTGTTATCACCAGCATAGTCAGACTCGATTGCCTGTGTTACACCAAGTGCTGTGGAGTCGTTGGAGCAAAGAGCTACGTCAAGCTGTGTTCCGTCTGCATAGTAGGATGCCAGAATATTCTGCATTCTTTCAAGTGCTGTCTGGGTATCCCATGCAGGTGTTGCAACAGAATCAAAATCAGTCTGTCCGGAAACTACATTTAAGGTTCCTGCATCAATGTATGGTTTTAATACATCAAATGCACCATTGAAGAAGTATCCGGCATTGTTATCAGCAGGATCACCAGCTGTAAACTCGATATTGTATGTCTTGTCTCCAGCATTGTCCAGATCCAGAGAATCTACTACGTACTGTCCCTGAAGGGTACCTACTGTGTAGTTATCAAAAGAAATATAATAGGAAACAGCGTCAGACTTGATCAGACGGTCATAGGAAATAACCGGGATTCCTGCATCTGCTGCTTCATCCATAACTGTATTAAGAGCCTCGCCATCGATAGCTGCTACAACTAACAGGTTAACTCCGTCGGAAATCAGGTTCTGGATATCGTTTACCTGACGGTCTGTCTCGTTGTCAGAGTATGTAAGCTCTACTTCGTATCCAGCATCTTCGAACTGTTTCTGCAGATAGGAACCATCACGATTCCAACGCTCCAGAGACTGTGTAGGCATTGAAATACCGATCTTTCCGCCAGCTGCTCCGTCTTCTGCCATTACCGGAACTGCAAGTGAACCAACTGCCATTGCTGCTACCATTGCCATTGCTACTTTTCTCTTCATGAAAAAACCTCCCGTATCATTTTTATTTGCTATGTTCTATAGCTTTTTGATGGGATTATAATATCATATCGATACTCTGTGTAAAATGGACTAATTTTGGATTGCTCTTTCAATTTTTGTGTTATGATATGCACAAAATTGTGCTGGGGTGGACATTTTTGTTATGGAATAGTGCTAGATTGTAATTATGTGCTATTGACATTTTTAATATGTGAAGTGATATGCCAAAAAGAAGTATTGGAAAGGTGCATCTCGAAAATTTGCTATTTAATATGTTGAAAGTTGTTCAAGGCGGACGCATTCGGACAATGGTTATTGCTCACTCGCTGGCGCAACACTCCAGCGAACTAACTGCTAACTGCGACTAAATCGTTCAGGAAAGCCTTCACGATTAAGTCGACCTAAGCAGTGGATTTCGCCTACGCTAAAACCGCGCCTGAAATGGCTCGCTGGAGCAATAACCATTGCCCGAATGCTGTGTACTGGCTGGGACTTATTTATACATAGGAACTTTCAACAGGGGGGGAGGGGGAGTGACTGGTTTCCCTATACTGTATCGCAAACGAAAGTTTATAGAGATTTTGCCCGAAATTAGCGGCTTTTACAATTTTGATGAAGTATTTGCATATTTTTAGGGCTGTTTTGCAAGTAAAAAACTTGACATATTATTTTATGTGCCTTCGATATCCCATTTAGATGGTTGATACTTCGCAGCTTTATTAGTTTTACCTAATCTATCATTGCCAAGAAAGTATCGGGAAACCAATCACTCCCACCACCTCCTTGTTAAAAGTTCCTAAACAGCATCAGTTTCAGCCGACACACAGCATTTGGGCAATATGTATTACTCCAGCGAGCCATTTTAGGCGCGCTCTTAGCGTAAGCGAAATCCAGCGCTTACGAAGACTTATGCGTGAGGGCTCTCCCGAACGCATTAGTCACAGTTAGCGATTAGTTCGCTGGAGCGTTGCGCCGGCGAGTGAGTAATACACATTGTCCAAATGCGTCCCTCCTGAAGAACTTTTCAACACATTAAATAGCAACGTTACTCATTAATCAAAGAACTGTATCCCCATCAAGGTGAGTCCCTGCGCCGGTGCGGTAGGACCAGCAGCAGAACGGTCTTTGGCATCCAGGATTTTCTGCATGCGCTCCGGTGGATACTGTCCATTTCCGATTTCAATCAAGGTGCCGGAAATAATGCGGACCATATTATAGAGGAAACCAGTTCCCGAAACGCGAATCGTAACTATGTCACCATCACGGAAAACTTCAATTCCGGTAACCGTACGGATAGTTGTTTTCACCTGGGCTCCGGAGCCGCAGAAACTGGCAAAATCATGCCTTCCGATCAGGTAGGATGTTGCCTCTCTCATTTTGTCCACATCTAATTTGTAATGATAGAAATAGGAATAAAGCCGCTCAGTTGGTACCGGAAATTTGCGGTTCAGAATGCGATATTCATATGTTTTCTCACTGTCACAGTATCTTGGATGGAAGTCCGGTTCCACTTCTTCGGACATCTGAATCCGGATATCCTCCGGCAGACGCTGGTTCAGCGCATAAGAAATCTTCTCTCCCGGGATGCGGGTGTTGGTATCAAATACCGCTACGTTTCCAAAGGCGTGTACGCCTGCATCTGTACGACTGGCACCAATCGTTTCAATCTTTTCTCCCAGAAGCTCAGAAAGTGTATCATTCAACACTCCCTGTACTGTAATTCCATTGGGCTGTGTCTGCCAGCCACAATAATTCGTTCCATCATATGCTACAACAAGTCCAATTCGTTTCATCATCTTTCTCCTTGTGAAAATTCCCTCATCTGCATCCGTAGTCTATTTTAAGACTCTGAATACAGATGAGGGAACTATAACTTTTTAAATGGATGTTCAGTCGATTTAAATTCCAGCTGCCCTAAATCCAATTGCAACAGCCAGATACGCTGCCAAAATCACATATGCCATATGATCTCTTTTTTTATAACAAAGCGGTTTCATCTGGGTACGGTTATCGCCGCCATGATAGCATCTTGCTTCCATGGCCATGGCCAGATCATTTGCCCGTCGGAATGCGGAAATAAACAGCGGCACCAGAAGGGGAACCATGTTCTTCGCCTTCTGGATCAGATTCCCATTCTCGAAATCAGCTCCGCGGGCAATCTGCGCTTTCATAATCTTATCCGTTTCTTCCAGAAGAATAGGGATAAAACGTAGGGCGATCGACATCATCATAGCAATATCATGTACTGGTACATGAAGCTTATTCAGCGGGCGGAGCAGACGCTCCAGACCATCAGTCAGCTGGTTAGGCGTCGTCGTCAATGTCATAATGGAAGAACCGATCACCAGATAAACCAGTCGGATCGCCATAGTACCTGCCAGCACCAGACCTTCCTTTGTTACCTTAATAAATCCCAGCTTCCATACCACCTCACCAGGGGTAAGAATCATATTAAAAAATATGGTGATCAGAAGCAGCATGAAAATAGTCTTCAGACCTTTAAAAATAAACTTCACAGGAACCTTGGACAACAGGATCATTCCTGCAAGAAATATAGTAGCCACTGCATATCCTGCGAAGGTGTGGAACAAAAATACAGATACAATAAATCCAATGGTTCCTACCAGTTTGGTTCTTGGATCCAGCTTGTGAATCACGGAATCTGCCGGATAATACTGTCCGATCGTAATATCTCTGATCATTCGCTTCTGCCTCCCTTCTTAAGAAGTGAAGGCTTCTGCTTCTTTAAAGCTTCCAGAATCGTATCTCTGGCTTCCTCCACAGTGGTAGCTGTGGTATCCACATTCAGGCCATTTTCGGAAAGCGCATGCATGATATAGGTGATCTGCGGTGCCGCAAGTCCCATTCCTTCCAGTTCCTTATAATGGGAAAATACATTCTTCGGTGTATCGTCAAATACCATTTCCCCATGATTCATAACGATCAGGCGTTCCACATATTTGGCAATGTCCTCCATGCTATGAGAAACCAGGATAATGGTAATTCCTCTCATCTTATGAAGAGCCGCAATCTGATCCAGAATGTCATCTCTTCCCTGTGGATCGAGCCCTGCAGTAGGCTCATCCAGGATCAGGATTTTCGGGTTCATTGCCAGAACACCTGCAATGGCAACCCGTTTCTTCTGGCCTCCTGAAAGCTCGAAAGGAGACTTGGTAAAATTCTCTTCCTTCACACCTACATGGGCAAGGGCCTTTTTTGCCTCTTCCTCAGCCTGCTCCCTGGAAAGTCCCTGATTCATAGGGCCAAAGCAAACATCTGCCAGAACTGTATTCTCAAACAGCTGATGCTCCGGGTACTGGAATACCAGCCCCACCTCACTTCGAAGAGACCGGCGGTTATAATTCTCCGCCCACACGTCTTCTCCATTATAAAGGATCTGACCGCTTGTAGGCTGGATCAAAGCATTAAAATGCTGGATCAAGGTTGATTTTCCGCTTCCAGTATGACCAATCACACCAATGAACTGTCCATCCGGAATTACAAGATTTATATCTTTTAGGGCGTGGCTTTCATAAGCAGTACCCTGACTGTAAGTATAGGTCACGTTCTTAAGCTCTATCGACATAATGCACCCACCAATTCCTCTTTCGTCAGTATTCCTTCCGGAATGTCCACGCCAGCCTTGTGAAGCTCATGGGCGAGCAATGTCACCTGGGGTACATCCAGCCGGTATTTCTTCAGTGTCTCTACCTGGGAAAAAATTTCTCTTGGAGTTCCCTGCATTACCACATTTCCACCATCCATCACATAAACCTTGTTGGCATGGATCACTTCTTCCATATAATGGGTAATGAGGACAACGGTTACATTTTCTTTTTTATTGAGCTCGGAAACGGCTTTCAATACTTCTTTCCTGCCATTCGGGTCAAGCATTGCAGTTGGCTCGTCCAGTACAATACAGCTTGGACGCATCGCCACAACACCTGCGATGGCAACTCTTTGTTTCTGGCCTCCGGAAAGCTTGTTCGGAGACTGATAACGGTAAGCGGTCATTCCTGTCTTTTTCAGACTGTCATCCACACGCTTCCAGATTTCGTCTGTAGGTACTCCCATATTCTCAGGACCAAAGCCTACATCCTCTTCCACAACCGTACCAATGATCTGGTTGTCCGGATTCTGAAAAACCATCCCCGCTTTCTGGCGGATTTTCCACAGCTCCGGCTCCTTGGCTGTGTCCATATCATCCACCCACATGGTTCCCTCTGAAGGGATAAGCAATGCATTTATCTGCTTCGCCAATGTGGATTTTCCGGAACCATTGTGCCCCAGAACGGCCACAAAATCGCCGGCTTCAATGTCCAGGTTTACATCATTGACAGCACGCTGCGTTGCTTCCACATTGCCGTCCTCATCATACTTGAGATAGTCAAATCCCAGCTTGAATGCCTTGATAATTCCCATATTCTTTTTCCTCGTCTGTCAGGCCTTCAGCTCATCCGTAGCTGCCGGAACTGCACCGGTCAACTCGTCCATTAACGCCCAAATTTCATCTTTTCCCTGCTTTGTCTCAGCGGAAAAAGGAATGATCTTACTGCCCGGGCGCAGCTTCAGTCCGTCCTTGATAGCCTTAATATTCTTCTGTACCTGACTTCTTTTCAGCTTATCCAGCTTGGTTGCAATAATGATCGGATTGTATCCGTTATTTACGATCCAGTCATACATCAGCTTATCGTTTGCAGATGGATCGTGCCGGATGTCGATCAGGAGAAATACTGCCTTCAGAGTCTGTGAGGTATGAAGATAACGCTCGATCATCTTTCCCCACTTCGCCTTCTCGGTCTCCGGAACCTTGGCATATCCATAACCTGGAAGATCCACAAGGTACATAAAATCATTTACATTATAAAAATTGATAGTCTGTGTTTTTCCCGGCTGGGAACTTGTTCTTGCCAGCGCTTTTCGGTTCAGCAGACCGTTAATGAGGGAGGATTTTCCCACATTGGATTTCCCTGCAAAAGCAATTTCAGGTCTTCCTGTGTCTGGCAGTTTGCTGGTGATACCACAAACGATATCCAGTGAAACGTTTTTAATTACCATTTTTCCTACCTCTCATTTCAGGCAAGTGCCCGTTCCAGCACTTCATTCATATTTTCCACAAACGTGATCTTCAGTCCGTCTGTGATCTCCTCATCCAGTTCTTTGATATCCGGTTTATTGGACTTTGGAACCAGTACTTCTTTAATCTTGGCGTACTTAGCTGCAAGAAGCTTTTCTTTCAGTCCGCCGATTGGAAGTACACGACCTCTTAAGGTGATCTCACCAGTCATGGCAAGGTCCGCTCTTACCGGCTTGTTAATAATGGCAGAAAGCATTGCAGTTGCCATGGTAATTCCGGCTGACGGACCGTCCTTTGGAACCGCCCCTTCCGGAATATGTACGTGAATGTCATTTTCCTGGAAAAATTCCTGATTGATTCCATATCTGGCTGCTACAGAGCGGATGTAGCTGATGCCCGCTGTTGCAGACTCTTTCATCACGTCTCCAAGCTGTCCGGTAAGCACAAATTCCCCTTTACCCGGCATAATATTTACTTCGATCTGAAGGGTATCGCCGCCTACCTGCGTCCAGGCAAGACCTCTTGCAATACCAACCTCATCCTTTTTATTCGCCATCAGGTAATTGTATTTCTCCTGCCCCAGAAAGCTCTCAAGGTTCTTGCCTGTGACCGTTACCTTCTCTTTGCCATCTTCCATGATCAGACGTGCTGTCTTACGACAGATCTGACCGATCAGACGCTCCAGATTTCGGACACCAGCTTCTTTCGTATAATTATTGATAATTTTTCGAAGAGCGCCGCCCTGAATGGAAAGTTTGCCTTTCTCAATTCCATTGGCTTCCATTTGCTTGGGAATCAGATGCTCCTTTGCAATGTGCTCTTTCTCATTCTCTGTATAACCGCTGATCTCAATGACCTCCATTCGGTCAAGAAGCGGTCTTGGGATTCCCTGAATATCGTTGGCTGTTGCAATAAACAACACCTCTGAAAGATCCTGGGGAAGCTCCACATAATGGTCATTGAAATGACTGTTCTGCTCCGGATCCAACACCTCAAGAAGCGCAGAAGAAGTATCTCCCTTGTAATCACTGCTTGTCTTGTCAATTTCGTCCAGAAGCATAAGCGGATTGGCAACCTTTGCCTGCTGAAGGGCAACGGTAATCCTTCCCGGCATAGCACCCACATAAGTCTTTCTATGGCCGCGGATCTCAGCTTCATCCTTCACACCACCAAGACAAATACGGACATAACGCTTGCCAGTGGCTTCTGCAACAGATTTGGCAATAGAAGTCTTACCGGTTCCAGGAGGTCCCACAAGGCAAAGTATAGGAGATTTTCCTTTATGTGTCAGCTTACGTACAGACAGAAATTCCATAATACGCTCTTTTACATCTTTCAGACCATAATGACCTTCTTCAAGAATCTTCCAGGCTGCCTTCAGGTCTTCAGAATCTTCAGAGCACTTATCCCACGGAAGGGAAAGAAGTGTCTCAATATATCCCCGCAGAATACTGCTCTCAGCGGCATTGGTGCTGGTGATTTTAAAGCGGCCGATTTCTTTGAAAATGCGATCCTTTACTTCCTGGGAAGCAGTAAGCTCTTTGGCTTTTCTGCGGAACTCCTCAGCCTCATCAGCAGTATTGTCCTCGCCAAGCTCCTCCCGTATCAGTTTCAGCTGTTCTCTCAAAATATATTCACGCTGGTTTTTATCTACGCGCTTTTTCAGTTTCTGCTGAAGGTCGTGGCTGATATCCAGCACATTGATCTCATTGCTCAAAATGGCACCAAGAAGCTCATATCTGTCTGTCAGTCTGGCTGCCTCCAGAAGTTTCTGTTTGCTCTGCCAGGAAAGAGGCAGATTAATTACGATCTGGTCGATCAGCTCCGGTGCTTTCTCTATATTTATGATCTGGGCAGCCAGTTCTTTTCCAATCTTTCCACCCTTAGCGCAATAAGTTTGGAACAGCTCCCTGATACTTCTGTACATTGCCTCCAGCATCGCCTGAGGCAGCTCCTCTTCTTCCTCATTAACAAGAACAGTCTCTGCTCTTAAATATGGTGTCTCCTGTTCCAGGCCAAGAAGTTCTGCCCTTCTTTTTCCCTCAACAAGAACACGCAGCAGGTTGTTAGGAAGTTTCACAACCTGCTTAATATATGCAATAGTTCCTACCTGAAACAGCTGTACAAATCCAGGATCTTCAATCTGGGGATCCTTCTGGGTTACCAGAAAGATCTTCTGATCTTGAAACATTGCCGCTTCGATTGCCTTTTTGGAACGTTCCCTGCTTACATCGAAATGGATGATCATTCCCGGAAGAATGGTAGTTCCGCGAAGGGCAAGGGCAGGAAGTACATTGATTGGCTCACTCATTTGTAGTCAAATCCCTTCATCAGGCTGTTTCCGGAGTGCCCTTTTTGTGTGCACGCTGGCTTCTTCTGCCTGTATTTGCCGGATTCACCGGCTGTGCAGGAGCTTCCCCATGAACGATCTGAGGTTCACCAGTTCCCTCTACAGCTTCTTTTGTAATAATGCATTTACGAATGGTGTCGTCAGACGGAGTCTTATACATCAGATCCATAAGAGTGCTCTCCATGATCGCACGAAGTCCTCTGGCTCCGGTTTTACGTTCCATGGACTTTCTCGCCATAACACGAAGTGCTTCATCCTCAAAATCAAGCTCTACTCCATCAAGTTCAAACAGTTTATGGTACTGCTTGGTCAGTGCGTTCTTCGGCTCCTGAAGGATGCGAAGAAGTGCGTTCTCATCAAGTCCGTCTAAGGTTACCACTACAGGCACACGTCCTACAAACTCCGGAATCAGTCCATAACGGATCAGATCCTCAGGCATTACCTGTTTGAACAGTTCACCAACATTCTGTTCTTCTTTGGAAGCGACTTCTGCGCCAAAGCCAATTGCCTTGGTATCCTGTCTTCCCTCAATGATCTTCTCCAGACCGTCAAAGGCACCGCCGCAGATAAACAGAATATTTGTAGTATCAATCTGGATGAATTCCTGATGCGGATGCTTTCTTCCACCCTGAGGAGGAACACTTGCAACAGTGCCTTCCAGAATTTTCAGAAGTGCCTGCTGTACACCCTCTCCAGAAACATCACGAGTGATAGAAACATTCTCTGATTTACGTGTGATCTTGTCGATCTCATCTATATAAATAATTCCGTACTGCGCTCTGTCAATATCATAATCAGCAGCCTGAATGATCTTCAGAAGAATATTCTCAACATCTTCACCTACATATCCTGCCTCTGTCAGGGTAGTGGCGTCTGCAATGGCAAACGGTACATTCAGAAGTCTTGCCAGTGTCTGGGCAAGAAGTGTCTTACCGGAACCAGTTGGTCCAAGCATAAGAATGTTGCTCTTCTGAAGCTCTACATCCAGATTTCTGGAAGCAGTAACACGTTTGTAATGATTGTATACAGCAACAGAAAGTGCTTTCTTGGCCTCATCCTGTCCGATTACATAGTCGTCCAGAATTGCATGGATTTCCTCTGGTTTCATCAGATTGATCTCAGATCCAAGAATATCTTCCTGATCGTATCCTCCAAATTCTTCTTCCATGATCTCCGAGCAGATACCTACACACTCATCGCAGATGTAGGCTCCATCCGGTCCGGCGATTAATTTGCGGACCTGATCCTCGGTTTTCTGGCAAAAGGAACATCTTACTTTTCCTTCTCTTATCTTCTCAGCCATGAATCTTTAACTTTTCCTTTCTTTTAAATAAAGCGTCCTTATTCAGAGCTATTCTGAAAAAAGTTTTCTTTATTTCTTAAAATTTGGAATTATTCTGTAAAATATACCTATTTTACAAAATTATCCCATTTTACAAGATAAGACTCCTGTTAGTTCAGGAGTCTTTTCTTACAGTAGCATGCAAAAGAAAACTCCGGCTATTAGAGTTCTAAAAGCTCCAGGGGGATTTCTTTTGTTTTCAGTTTAGGCGGGAAAGTTTATACTGGAAATACACAAATATACTACCTCTTCATCAGTGTACACTCGGTTATCCAGTTACAGTTTTTCCCTATTTGTGGGTTACAACACCATCGATCAGACCATAAGCCAATGCTTCCTCTGCGGACATGTAATTGTCACGGTCTGTATCTTTCTCTACTACCTCAAGAGGCTGTCCGGTGTTTGCAGCCAGAATTTCATTTAATGTTCTCTTTGTCTTGGCAATGTGATCTGCCACGATCTGGATCTCAGTCGCCTGTCCCTGGGCTCCGCCAGATGGCTGATGGATCATGATCGTAGAATTCGGCAGTGCAAATCTCTTACCCTTTGTACCACCAGCAAGAAGGAATGCTCCCATGCTGGCAGCCATTCCCAGACAAATAGTGGAAACGTCGCACTTGATATACTGCATGGTATCGTAGATAGCCATACCAGCTGTCACGGAACCACCCGGGCTGTTGATATAAAGCTGGATATCCTTTCCAGGATCCTCTGCTTCCAGAAAAAGCAACTCAGCAACTACCAGACTGGCACTTACATCGTTTACTTCCTCTCCCAGGAAAATGATTCTGTCCTTCAGAAGCCTTGAATAGATGTCGTAGCTTCTCTCCCCTCTGCTTGTCTGCTCAATGACATAAGGCACTAAACTCATATATTCCCTCTTTTCTTATCAGATGCGCTCCACCTGGTCTGCATTATAATGCGCCAGAGAGAGCGCTTTCATAACAAAATAATTTTTCCCTCTTGGGATGTGCAGTTATCTGCCTGCTGATTATTCAGCGTCTGCTGCTTTCTCAACTTCAACTGCTGCGTCAGCGATAACAGTAACAGCCTTCTGAACAGCCATGTCTTTCTTCATCTGCTCAAGTCCGCTCTCACCGATAGCTTCTCTGATCTTGTCAGCTTCCATCTTGTAAGCATCTGCCATCTTCTGGATCTCTTCTGTGATTTCTTCTTCAGATGGCTGGATGTTCTCAGCCTCAGCTACTTTCTCAAGAACCAGTCTTGTCTGGATTCTCTTGAGAGCCTGTGGCTTCATGTCTTCCATCATCTTGTCCATGCTCTGGCCTGTGAACTGGAAGTACTGCTCCATGGATAATCCCTGCTGCTGCATTCTTCTGGAGAAGTCATCCATCATCTGACGGCACTCTGTCTTTGTCATAAGCTCCGGAATATCCATCTGTGCATTCTCGATTGCTTTATCTACTGCAGCGTTCTCTTTTGCAGTTCTTGCTTCTTTCTCTTTCTTCTCTGTCAGTTTCTTCTTAACATCTTCTTTGTACTCAGCAAGAGTATCAAATTCAGATACGTCTTTCGCGAACTCATCGTCAAGCTCCGGAACCTCTTTGGTCTCGATTTTCTTAACATCACACTGGAATACAGCTTCCTTGCCAGCAAGCTCTTTTGCCTGATATTCCTCTGGGAAAGTAACCTTAACTTCTACATGGTCACCAGTGTTTGCTCCAACAAGCTGATCCTCGAATCCCGGGATAAATGTACCGGAACCAAGTGTAAGTGCGTAGTCAGTTCCTTTACCGCCTTCAAATGCAACACCATCAACAAATCCCTCGAAATCGATTGTTGTGATATCACCGTTTGCAGCTGCACGATCCTCAACAGCAACTGTTCTTGCGTTCTTATCCTGCTCTTTCTTAACCTCAGCGTCAACTTCCTCGTCTGTTACAGCAATCTCAGACTTCGGAACCTCTACACCCTTGTAATCTCCAAGAGTAACCTCTGGTTTCACAGCTACATCAGCTGTGAAGATAAGAGCTTTACCTGGCTCCATCTGTGTAACGTTGATCTCCGGCTGGGAAACGATCTCAAGATCGCACTCGCCAAGAGCTTTTGTATATTCCTGTGGTACAAGAGAATTAACAGCGTCTTCCATAAATACACCCTTGCCATACATGCTCTCGATCATCTTTCTCGGAGCTTTTCCTTTACGGAATCCTGGAAGGCTGATTCTGCTTTTCTGTTTCTGGTAAGCTTTCTCCATTGCTTTGTCTAAATCTTCAGCGGAAACTTCGATGGTAAGCTTCGCCATGTTTTTCTCTAATTTCTCCACCTGTAAACTCATTTTCGTGTTCCTCCTTAATATATATCTCTCTGCATTCTTTCTGCGGTTATAAATGCGCAGGGTTTCCCCCTATTATTACAGTCATTGTAGAAGTATAGCACAACCCAATTAAAAACGCCAGTGTTTTTTATGGTTTTCCCTGTTATTTTTTGTGGAATTTTCACTGTTATTCCTTGAAAATCAAGGTTTTTCAGAATATTTCCTACTTGTATACTACGGATTCTGCAATCTGCTCTGCTTTTTCCTGACCAAGGAGCTGGGAAATCAGGGAAAGGGCAAAGTCAATTGCAGTTCCAAGTCCACGGCTTGTAGTAATGTTTCCATCAATTACAACCTTTTCTTCAGACTTCACAGCATCTCCAAGGCCATCCATGCAGGCCGGGTATGCAGTTGCTTTCTTTCCATGCAAAAGTCCGATTTCTGCAAAAACAGTAGGTGCCGCGCAGATGGCTGCTATCTTACCTCCATTATTATAGAAGCTTTTAACCAGATCGGTAAGTGGCTCGAATCCTCCAAGATAAGTGGTTCCAGGCTGCCCGCCTGGGAGAACCAACATGTCCGCGTCGGAGAAATCTGCCTCACGGAAGGTGGTATCGGTCAGCATGGTGATACCATGGGCTGTAGTGATCTGTTTGGTGTTTTTTATAGAAACGGTTGTAATAGTGATTCCTGCTCTTCGCATAAGATCAACTACAGTTAAGCCTTCAATGTCTTCGAAACCGTCAGCGAGGAAAATGTATACTTTTTTACTCATGGTGTAGCCTCCTAATTCATTTTCAATTAACATTTATCACGTTGTATCCTACATATTTCTACTATAAAGTGTTTTTCACATTCCAAGCCATTATAGTTTCTTCATTAAATTAATAACAAAATCATTGATTATAACGCACTTTATAGTCATTTTAATAACAATATTTACATTTTCTTGCCCTTATCAGCAGCGCCCTGCAGTGCTTCAAACACTGCACTACGGAAGCCATTTTGTTCCAGAATGCGGACGCCCTCGATAGTTGTTCCAGCCGGAGAACATACCATATCTTTCAGTTCACCAGGATGCATACCGGTCTCCAGAACCATTTTGGCACTTCCAAGCACAGACTGTGCTGCAAACTGATACGCCTGCTTTCTTGGCATTCCCTGGGCTACCGCTGCATCTGCCATTGCTTCAATGAACATGAACACATAAGCAGGAGAGCATCCGCTGACTGCGCCTACTGCATCCATCATTCTCTCCGGAACTACTTCTGTACGTCCGAAACTGTTTGTGATGGTAAGGATCTGCGCCAGATCTTCCTGAGTTACACGTTCATTGGCGCATGCACCAGTCATACCCTCACCTACCTGTGCCGGAGTATTCGGCATAAGACGTACAACCTTCAATGGCTGCTCACATTTTTCTTCCAGCCATGCAAGCGTTTTTCCAGGAGCAATTCCAACGATCATATGCTCTGGTGTGAGGTAGCCTTTCACCTCACCTATCACTTCTTCGTAAAACTGAGGCTTCACAGCTAATATAACAATATTTGCATTTTTTACGACCTCACAGTTATCCAAAGTTGTTACAACACCTAATTTTTCCTTACTTCTTCGACTGCCCTCTTCAGTAAGATTAGAAACAATAATCTCATTTTTCTCAAATATACCTTTTTTCAGAATTCCGCCGATCATTGCAGAACCCATATTTCCACATCCGATAAATCCGATTTTCATAGTATTCGCTCCTCGTCTTTTCTTCTGTCAAAACAGCTGGTTCAAAAGTTCTTTTGCCCTATTATAAAACAAAAGAACAGGATACGCAATAAAAACAGCCGTTCCCAGGCATGTTTGAAAAATGCCCGGAAGCGGCTGTCTCAGCTTTATATTTTTTATTCTTTTCTATCTTTTCTGTTTTTCCTGAAATGCAAACAGAGTTTCCCGATCCGGAAGATTGTCATTGTCTCCCTTTGAGGAAATGATAATGGCTCCCATGGCATTTCCACGGGCAACAGCCTCGTCAAGAGGCAGATTTTCCAGAAGGCCTGTTACCACACCTGCAGCAAAAGCATCTCCTGCACCTACTGTATCCACGATTTTTTCCGGCTTATACCCAGGGACTGTGCCCTGTGCACCGTCTTTTGTCTTGTAATAAGCGCCGGTTTCCCCAAGCTTTACAATTACAGTTTTAGAGCCATGTTCCAGATAAAAGTCTGCGATCTCCTCAGGCACATCTGTACCGGCAAGAATTCTGCCTTCTTTAATACCTGGCAGCACCACATCACTGTGAAATGCGATGTCATTTAAAGTCTGCACCATCTCTTCCCTTGACTTCCAGAGTTTTTCCCTGATATTGGGGTCAAAGCTTACCATCGCCCCGATTTCATGGGCTCTTTTTGCAAGAGTCATACAGGATCTGCGGCAGTCTTCTGATAAAGCCGGAGTAATTCCTGTAATATGGACCATCTTCACTCCTGACAGATCCTGCGCCTCAATGTCCTTCGGACAGATATGAGAAGCAGCGGAATTTTTCCGGAAATAATATACAGCAGGATCCCCTTCCAGAACTTTTGTCTTCAGATACGATCCGGTAAGATACTCTTCTGTAAAAAGAACCTTTTCTCCGTCAATCTTTTCCTTTTCGATAAATTCATGGATATAAGCTCCGTAAGGGTCTTTTCCAAGCTTAGTAAAATAGCTTGCAGTATGTCCCAGTCTGGTCACTCCGATAGAAAAATTCAGCTCAGCACCGGCAAGTCCCCTGGAATAATTTTCCACTTCACTGAAGGTGCCTGGCTTTTCTGCGATAAATACTACCATGGGTTCCCCCATTGTAAATATTTCACTCATCTGCCACACCTCCTTACCAGTGTCAAAGCCTCCTGTGCCTTTTGGGTAATTTCTTCAAAGTTTCCTGCATTTATATCACTTTCCTTTACCATCCAGCTTCCACCGCATGCTGCGATGAAAGGATTTTCCAGATAGGTACCGATATTCTCTGTATTGATTCCACCTGTAGGGATAAATTTCATATCTCCAAAAGGTGCTGCAAGAGCTTTGATTGCCTTGATTCCTCCACTTGTCTGGGCAGGGAAAAATTTCACCACACCGATTCCAAGGGATTTGGCTTTCATGATCTCACTGGCTGTCACGCAGCCAGGAAGACAGATCACATCCAGCTCCTGACATTTTTTTACAACCTCTTCTGAAAGTCCCGGACTTACGATAAATTTCGCCCCAGCCTCAACAGCATCTTCCACCTGACCTGCACCTATCACAGTTCCTGCACCTACCAGCATTTCCGGAACTTCTTCTGCCACCTTTTTGATGGCATCTTTTGCAGCCGCTGTGCGGAAAGTGATTTCCATACAGCAAATTCCGCCTTTACACAATGCCCGGGCAAGCTTTGTGGCATCCTCTGCCCGTTCCAGCTTTACTACCGGAATAATGGGATTTTCAGCCGCAATTTTTAATATATCTTCCATAAGCGTCACTTCTCTTCTGCTTTCGCCGCCTCAAACTCTTTGCTCCAGTCAAGATTTCTGTACTGCTCGCCTCTTTCATCCTCTTTAATAAAAGCAACCAGACGGTTCATCATCTCTGTGGGCCATACATCAATATCAATATCTGCTGTTGTGTATACACCCTGTTTGATCATTTCAAAACCGAAAATGTCTTTTACATGCATTTTCTTTGCAAATTCAATTACTTCCTTTACCATATGGCTTGGGATAAAGATCACACCGCCGCCATATCCGAATACAACATCACCAGGAAGGCAGACAGCTCCGCCGATCTTAGTCATGGAATTAAAGCTGGTCATAACAAAATCTTTGATCGGGGTAGGATCTACGCCACGGTAGTAAACCTGAAGTCCTTCGATTCCTTCGATCTGCTCCAGATCACGGATACCGCCCCATACAACAGCTCCGCCGGTCTTGGTTCTGTTTTTGATAGCTGTGGAAAGATTTCCACCTACAAAGGTTCCTTCGTAGATCTTGTCATACATATCAGCTACGACTACATCTCCTTCTACCAGAGTATCAATCACCCACTGGTTGCAGGTTCCTTTTCTTCCCTCAGAAGCACCGATCTTCTTTACAGTCTCCTCAAGATCCGGTCTTGCAGGCATGAAAGAACAGGTCACAGCTCTTCCAACCAGCTTTGTCTTATCCTCATGAAGTCTTTTCAGTTTTTCCTCAAACTGGTTCAGGTAGCCTTTCATAAACATAGGCTGCCATACCTCTTCCAGGGTAAGATGTCTTATTTCTTCCAGATCCTCATCGGATACTCTCGGACGTCCATCTGGAAAACGCTCTCCATCCCATTTTTCTGTTAACTGTATAATATCTTCTTTTACACTAAAATGCATAATTTAAAATTCCTTTCTTCTTTATATAATTCCCTATCATTCATGGTTTCCCGCAAATTGTGAATAGTAACACCGGCGGCGCAATCCGCCGCCGGGTCTTTGTCTGTCACTGTGGTAAAAAATCAGCTCCACAGACGGTCATGGGAATAATCATGGTTCCACTCGTCTGTTGGAAGCCAGATTCCCGGATAATCCGGATGAATGTGTTCCAGCACAACCTCGTCCACGATCTCATCAATACCAAGACCTGGTTTATCCGGAACTGTAATATAACCGTTCTGTACCAGTGGTTTCGGAAGTCCGGTTACCAGATCATCCCACCACGGAACATCTACAGAATGGAATTCCTGTGCAAGGAAGTTCTCAGTAGCTGCAATACTGTGAACAGCAGCCATACAAGCGATTGGGCTCTCAGCCATATGAACAGCCATTGCAACACCATATTCCTGTGCAAGGTCACCGATTTTCTTATTCTCAAGGATTCCACCGGAAGTAAGGATATCCGGATGGATCACAGATACACCGCCTTTTTCCAGAAGAGGTCTGAAGTTTTCTTTCAGATAAATATCCTCGCCTGTACAGATCGGAACTGCACAGGAATTTCTCAGACGTACATACTGATCTGTCAGCTGCCACGGAATCAGATCCTCCATCCATGCGATGTTATATTTTTCAATTCTTCTTGCCAGCTTGATGCAGGATTCCACACCAATATGTCCAAAATGGTCAATTGCAAGTGGAATATCATATCCGATAATGCTTCTTACATCTTTTACATACTGCTCCAGGATATCAAAGCCATGCTCTGTTACCTGAATGCCTGTAAATGGATGTGGAATATTGTTCACATCATAGTGACGGTTGCGAAGATATGTTTCTTTCTCATCTAAGTTTCTTGGAATTGCATCATATGCAGTTGCTGCTTTCAGTTCCTGAACAAATCCAAGAGGTGCGCACAGTGCGCCTGGTTCATCGTATAAAAGGTCAATGCCAAGATCCATTTTCAGGAAAGTAAAGCCTTTTTCCATTCTTGCCTTTAATGCCTTTCCCATATCGATTCCGGTATGCTTTCCTTCTACATCTGTGTCACAGTAAATACGGATCTTGTCTCTGAATTTACCTCCAAGCATCTGATAAATCGGAACACCATAAGCCTTTCCTGCAAGGTCCCAAAGTGCGATTTCTACACCGCAGACACCACCGCCCTGTCTTGCATGGCCGCCAAACTGTTTGATTCTTCTGAATAATTTATCAATATTGCAGGGATTTTCCCCGATCAGTCTGCTCTTTAATGCTAAAATGAATTTTCGGTCTGCTCCGTCACGAACTTCGCCGTAACCAACAAGACCCTGATTGGTATAAATTTTTACCAAAGTGCAGTGCATCGGTGCGCCTACAATATCTGCAACGCGCAGATCTGTGATCCTCAAATCGGAAGGTCTTGAATTGGTATTCACATTCTGTAAAATTTCCTCATAAGCTTTGTCCATTTGTTTTCCCTCTCTTCTTGATTATTTTGGCTATGAAATTCCCGAAGGGCATCTGCGGACCGGCCATGCCGGCATGACAGGATCCATGGATACTCCAGCGGCAAATTATTTCACGCTTCCATCTGATTTGCCTGAGATCAGCTGTGCCTGTGCTACAATATAAATGATCGTAACCGGCAGAGATGTGAGTACTGATGCTGCCATGATTCTTCCCCAGATTGCCGAATCCGCGTATTTGAAGCTGGAAATGGCAACTACAGCAGTCTGCTGTGCGGGACTTGTGGTCATGATCATGGCGTATAAATATTCGTTCCAGGACATTGTAAATGCAAAGGTTGCAACAACTGCGATACCGGGAAGTGCGATTGGTGTGATGATATATCTTAAGGATTTCATTCTGGTACAGCCATCAATCAGCGCTGCTTCCTCAAGTGCATAAGGAATGGCCTTAAAATAACTCATCAGCATATAGCAGCAGTACGGCACAACAGTGGTTGGATAAATGATCAGCAATGCCCATTTGTTGTCATAGAATCCAAGTTTACTTACAAATACATACATCGGTACGAAAAGCACTGCAGTAGGTATTAAATAAGAAAAGATAATGCTTGTTTTGAAAAATCTTCTTCCCGGATATTTCAGTCTTGTCATAGCATAAGAGCCAAGAATACTGATCAGCAGACAACAGACAGTTGTCAAAAAGGCGATCATAAGACTGTTTAAAAGAGCCCGGGGAAATTCTGTTTTGGTAAAAAGGTCTACATAGTTTTCAAAGGTATAATGTTTTGCGATCAATGACGGACGTGCCACATACATTTCACTGTTTACTGTTATGGAAGATTTGATCATCCAGTATACCGGAAAAATAGTCCACACAAGTGCAATTATCAGGAGTATGTATGTCGTTGCCGAAGCAGCAATTCTTTTATGTCTTTTCATTACCATGATAATCTTCCCTCCTATTCTTCCTCTTTATTGGCTTTTGCGTAGATAAATATCAAGATCAGCAATAACGGAATAACAGAAATCGCTACAGATACAGCTCTTGCAAAGTTATTCTGAATAAAAGCCATATCATAGGTATAGGTTGCGATTGTACTGGAAGCATATAACGGGCCGCCTCCTGTGATCAGATATACATTTTCAAAGTCATTAAATGTCCAGATTGTAGATAACAATGTGGTAATTCCGATTACACTTGAAATAGACGGAA
Organism: Ruminococcus sp. RTP21484sp1_RTP21281st1_A8_RTP21281_210402; assembly: GCF_040914025.1. Lineage (NCBI taxonomy): Bacteria > Bacillati > Bacillota > Clostridia > Eubacteriales > Oscillospiraceae > Ruminococcus > Ruminococcus sp. RTP21484sp1_RTP21281st1_A8_RTP21281_210402. The sequence goes on along the minus strand of NZ_JBCPGE010000012.1, from coordinate 9,470 downwards.
GTGTGATATACCAGAACTGTTTAAATGCTCCTGCGCCATCTACATAAGCAGCTTCATACTGCTGTTTTTCCAGTGTCTGTAAAGCTCCCAGGATACTGAACATAAAGAAAGGAATTCCTCTCCATATATTTACGATCATCGTTGTAAGCAGTGTAAGATTCGGGTCACTGAGCCACGGAATTCCAATCTTCGTAACCCCTAAAGAGATCAGAAGGCTGTTGATAATTCCATAAGTACTGTCGTACATCCAGCGCCAGGTTGTTGCAGCTACCATTCCGGGAATCGCCCACGGAATCAAAAGTACTGTACGGAAAAAGGACTTTCCCTTGAAACTTCTGTTAAGCAGTACCGCCCATAAGAGTCCCAGTGCAAGCTTTGCAGCAATACAGCCCACTGTATAAACGAGCGTGTTCTTCAGAGATTTCCAGTAAATAGGATCATGGAACAATTTGATATAGTTTTCTAATCCAACAAATTTCTCCGGTTTTCCTACCACCTTATTGGTAAATGACAGATAGAGCGCACGGCAGAACGGATAACCCATTATTCCAAATACTACAAGGATAATCGGAATCATCAATATCAGTCCCAGTCTTCTGTCTTTCTTTGCCTGTGATTCATATTTTCTTTTCACATTAGCCATTGACAATTTCCTCTTCCTTTCTAGCAGAAGCTGTTCCATTTGGAACAGCTCCTGCATTTTACTCATTTAAAATGGATTGATCTTTCCAGAAATCATTCACCGTAAAGCTCGATCAGGGACTGCTCCAGAGAGTCAAGAGCTTCCTGAGGATCTACACCGTTAACAACGATCTGCTGCATAGCCTTTACGCAAGCCTGGTTTGTAAAGCTTGTTGCTGCCTCACCGGTTGTAGGTGCCGGATAAGTGGTAAGTACTAAGTTTTCGGAGTTCTTTAACCAGCCAATATGGTCTTCTGCATTCCAGAAATCTGTATCATCATATCCATTGACAACTGGCTGCCACATAGCACCCATAGCCTCAACCATCTGATTATAGTAATCTGTATCGCTGAAATAATAGGAAACAAACTCTTTTGCTACATCTGTGTTTGCTCCGGTCTCAAAGATACCAAATACATTTGCTCCACCTAATGTATAGGAAGTGTCATCAGCAGATACTGCTGGGTACTGGATGATCTGAGTGTTTGCCAGAAGGTCTGGATTCTCCTGCTCCATAGAAGAAATAATGGAACCGGAATTACATACCATACCTACTGTACCAGCCATCCATGCAGAGTTATTTGCACTGTCATCCCATGTAGTTGCATCTGGTGGGCAAAGTCCTTCTTCATATAAGGATGCGATATATTCCATTGCTGCAAGAGTCTCAGGGCTGTTTACCACAACCTTTCCGTTCTCATCAACAAGTCTTCCGCCAAAGTCAAGGATTACGGTTCTTACGAAGGACTCAGCGTCTCCGCCGCCGCTTGCTCCAAGAGGAAGTCCTAATGCATAGAAGCCGTTTTCCGGATCATTGATCTTTTCGGCATCCTCTTTCAGCTCTTCCCATGTAGTCGGCATATCCAGGCCTTTTTCTTCCCATTTATCTTTTCTGATGTACATACCTGGTGCTGTAAAGGAAAGTGGAACAAGGTAGTTCTTGTCGTTAAAGGTTGCATATCTAAGTGCATTTTCTTTGAAGTCGATATTTTCCAGAACATCATCTACTTCTGCCAGCTGATCGCTGTTAATATATTCTGCAACTAATGTGTTATCGCCCATGATCAGGTCAGGCTGATTACCGGACTCAATAGCTGCTGCAAGTTTCTGCTTGATATCTCCTGAAGGAACGATTACATATTCTACATCCACACCATTTGCTTCGGCGAATTCATCCAATTTTGCTTTCATCATATCGTTGTATGCTGCTACATACTCAGATTTGTCCCAAAATACCAGTTTTTTGTCAGCAGCCTTTACCTCTGCCGGTGCTGATACGACAAAAGATCCGCTTAACATTGTCATTCCCAATACTGCTGCTAACGCCTTCTTAGTTTTCATAGTGTTTTTCTCCTTTCAGTTTATGGTTTTTGCTTTTACCCTTGTTGTTTTTCCTATCTTAAGCTCTATCGGCTCCAGACAGGATTCAAATTTTTCTTCCGGCTGTTCAATCAGACCGATCAGTTTTTGTAATGCAACTTCAGAAACCTTATCTGCTACAGAAGGAACCCGTGTATACTCCATGTTCTGGAATGTCACATACTCTGAATAATAGTTTTCATAGTATTCCAGCGTGATCAGGGAAAGATCATCAGGGATGTACAGATTGTTGGCTCTCACCGCCCTTTTCAGATATCTGGTAAGATTTGCCGGAATGATAAATGCACTGGGACGTTCTTTTTTTTGAAGCATCTTGTTAAATACTCTTTCTGCATTTTCTGCAATCTCACCGCAGGAAAAGCTGTAGTAATAGTCCTCTCTGTAAGGAATTCCATGCTGTTCCATAGCCTCTTTATAGGCTGGGAAACGACTTTCCTCTACTACACTAACCTTATCCTCTGTCAGCATGGCGATTTTCTCATGTCCCAGCTGAACCAGATAATCCACGGCTTCTTTTACTGTCTGTGCATGATCTGTTGCCACATAATTGTAATCATCGTAATCTTTGATTTTTCCCACACATACATATGGAATTTTATTCTTCTCGAATTCCTTGAAATATCGATCCCTAGGTGTCAGGGAAAATACCAGGAAGCCATCCACCAGTGATTTTCCAAGTCCCAGAAGATATTCCATTTGCTCATCTTCCAGCTTTTTGCTGTTCTGTGCATAAATTAAAACCGAATAGCCTTGCTTTTCAGCCGCTTTTCCAACAGAATCAAATACCTGTGGAAAATACATTGTGTCAAACACATTTGCCAGATTTCCTGGAATAATCAAACCTACTGTTTTACTTTTCTCCTTAGCCGACAACCTGCGCGCACTGATACTTGGGATGTAGCCCAAAGCATCGATTGCCTCCTGGATCTTATCTTTCGTTTCCTCTTTCATCCTGTCATATCGCTTATTCAAGTAATTTGAGATTGTTGCCTTCGATACTCCAGCCCTCTTTGCCACCTCTGCTATTGTTACTTTTTTATCTGCCATAAGCCCCTCACCTCAACTCTTACTGTCAGAAACCAAACTTTTTGTTTCTAACTTAATGCCAGTATATCCTATTTTGTCCAATTAGTGAAGCGGTTTACTAAACAAATAAAAAAAATTACTAATAATCTTTCTCAATATCATCAAATTGGTAAATCGGTTTAGTGGAACGGTTTAGTAAAGCGGTTTACTTCTGAAATCTGAGTTTATTATATTTTTGATTATCGAATTTGTCAATAGACTTTCTCATTTTTTATTTTTTTTATGCAAAATACACATTTTAAATTTGAAAATTTTGTGAACTTTATTTTTCAAGTTCTAGGATGCGCTTTTTTCACAAAAAAACCGCATCTCTGCGGTCAGTCACTCATAAGCAAATAACGGAAATCGCCCCGCCCCTCAGCTTGGGAAGCTGATGTTCTACCAATGAACTATATCTGCGAACGAGTTTATTATAGTACCAGCATCTCCAAGGTATAAGATGTGTACTGCAATTTGTGGGAGATTTTACACTCCCACTCCTTTACTCAAGGTACTGTTGTGATACTTTGTGGAATAGGTCACATCCTCCCCGAACCACGCAGGCGGCTCATAGGCAAGAGCCTCCTTCTCACAGGAAAATTCTACCTCTGCTAAAAGCAGTCCCTCATAAGGTGCATCAAAAATATCCAGTTCGATAGACAGGCCATTCTTTTCCGGAATCACATAACGTGTCTTGGAAATCACAATTCCGTCAACCTTTGACTTCAGATGTTCATAAGCTTCTTTTGTCAGAGGAAGATTATACTCTTCTCTTGCAAGTAAGCCTCTTGACTTGTAAGTCAAATAATAGCTGTCGTTTGACTGTCTAATCCGCACCACCGGATCGGTACACAAATATCCCTGCTGGATCACTTTTCTCGGATATTGCTTCAGATTCCTAGGCAAATTTTCCTTTTTCACAAGAAACTTTCTCTCAATTTCCACCTTTGTTTCCTCCGTATATGCAAAATTGAGGGCAAATACCCTTGCCCTCAATCTTACTCTTCTCCCGCTCTTTATGCAACTATTTCTCTTTTTCCGGATCCGGTGTCCAGTTTCTTCTTCCAAATCTGGTCGCCAGAGTCAGCATCTCCTTCTGCAATTCTTTGCTGAACTGTCCTTCCTTCAGGCGCCACTTCCAGTTTGTTCCCAGAGTGGACGGCTGATTAATACGGGCAGAATTATCCAGCTGCAGATAATCCTGAATCGGAATAATACATCTTCCGGCTACACTTCCCATAACCAGACGGATCATATTCCGGCAGATGCCCTTCTCATCATCATGGAAGTTCCACAGATATTCCCGAACCATATGACGCTCCTCAGGAGTGATATCCCCATACCAGCCAAGCAGTGTCTCATTGTCGTGGGTTCCGGTATAAACCACACAGTTATTTGTGTAGTTATGAGGCAGATAATCACTGGCATTTCCTGTATCCCGCTCATCAAAGGCAAACTCGATTACCTTCATGTTTGGATAACCGCTCTCCTCCACAAGACGCTTCACAGAATCAGTCATGAAACCAAGGTCCTCAGCAATAATGTCCTTGTGTCCCAACCGATAGGAAACAGTACGGAAAAGATCCATTCCAGGTCCTTTTTCCCACCAGCCGCGTTTTGCATCCTTATCACCATATGGAATCGCATAATATTCATCAAATCCACGGAAATGATCAATGCGGACAACATCATACATATTAAAGCAATGTGCCAGACGTTTGATCCACCACTCGAAGCCGGTATTTTTATGCACATCCCATCTGTACAGCGGATTTCCCCACAACTGTCCTGTAGCAGAAAATCCATCTGGCGGGCATCCGGCTACCTGTGTAGGCTCGTTATTTTCATCCAGCTTGAAAAGTCCTGGATTTGCCCAGGTATCTGCACTGTCCATGGCAACATAGATCGGAATATCTCCAATAATACGAATTCCTCTTCTGTTTGCATAAGCTTTCAGTTTCGCCCACTGCTCATAAAATTTGAACTGCATATACTCCTGGAATTCAATTTCAAAATACAGTTCTTTTCTGTAATAATCCAATGCATTGTTCCAACGAAGGCGAATGTCCTCCGCCCATTCTGTCCACGGAATTCCCTCAAAACGATCCTTCACCGCCATAAAAAGTGCATAATCGCCAAGCCAGTGCGCCTGCTCCTGCTGGAATCTTACAAAGTCAGGGTTCTTGGAAATATCGCTTCTCTCATAAGCTTTACGAAGAAGTTTGTAACGTCCTTTGTAAATTTTCTCATAATCCACATCATCTTCTCTGGAACCAAAATCCACAGCATCACACTCTTTTTCCGTAAGCACGCCCTCTTCGATCAGGTCTTCCAGACTGATAAAATAAGGATTTCCTGCAAAAGTGGAAAAAGACTGATAAGGTGAATCACCGTAGCTGGTTGGTCCAAGGGGCAGAATCTGCCAGCAGCCCTGTCCAGCTGCTTTCAACTGATCTACAAACTCATATGCACTTTTTGAAAAGCATCCAATTCCATATTTTGAAGGCAGACTGCTGATTGGAAGCAGCACACCACATTCTCTCTGATTTCCCATTTTTTCCTCCCTGTTTAAAAACATCAAACTTTAGCATATATTGTTACACTTATCACAGTTTAACATACATGTTTATATCATGCCACAATTCATGTTCTTAAATCAATATCATTTTTTCAAGAAATATAGTATTTTTTTCTAATAATAATGATATTTCTTTTTGTTCTTCACCAGACAGGACACAGAACCGGTCAGTCCCAGAACTTCTGCCACTATAATTGCTCCCCATATTCCATCCAGTCCCAGAAGCATTGGAAGTAATATAACCATTCCTCCCCTGAAAAGCAGAGTTCTTGTAAAAGACAAAAATGCAGAAAGAGGTCCGTTACACAGCGCCGTAAAAAAAGAAGAGGCATAAATGTTAATTCCACTGAACAGATATCCCACAGAAAAAATACGGAACCCATGAACAGTCATATCCAGCAACTCCTTATCATATCCTACAAAAACAGAAGAAAGAGGATGACTTACTATCTCTGAAACAGTCACCATCGCAATAGAGACAAATCCAATAATCGTAACACTTTTGCGGAAAACACTTTTCAACTCAGCATAATTTCCTGCACCATACTGGTAACTGACAACCGGAGCACTTCCGGAAGAAAATCCAAGGAAAGCCGCCAGAAACGCAAAATCCACATACATCATAACGGAATAAGCTGCCACTCCATTTTCCCCGATTACTTCCATTAACTGAATGTTGTATAAAATACTAATTAATGACGCGGAAATATTGCTCATCAGTTCCGAAGAGCCATTGGATGCTGCCTGAAGAAGCTGTTTTCCGTAAAATTTTGTTTTCACGAGCTGAAGACCATGGTCTCTTTTTTTTGCAAAATAAATAAGTGGAATGCCGCCACCGACTACATATCCCATAACCGTTGCCAGTGCAGCACCTGCAACCCCCATTTTCAGCACTGCTATAAACACGTAATCCAGTGCCATATTCGTCACGCCAGAAGCAATAGAAAGTACCAGTCCCAGGATTGGTTTTTCATTTACCACAAAGAAATTCTGGAAGCTGACCTGTAGCATAAATGGGACACTGCCAGCCAGCAGGATAGCCCCATAAATGACACAGTCCTCCATAAGAAGAGCACTAGCTCCGGCAAACTGCATAATTGGGCGAACAAAAATAAGTGACAGTGCGGTCAGGATTCCACCGATTATAAGCATGCTGTAGATCAGCATGGAAAAGTATTGATTCGCCAGTTCCTTTTTTCCTTCTCCCAATGTTTTTGCCACAAGAGCACTGCCGCCGGTTCCAAGCATAAAACCAACTGAACCGATGATCATAGCCACTGGAAATGCAATATTTATGGCTGAAAGCGCCATTGCACCTACCAGATTGGATACGAATAAACCGTCCACTACACTGTAAACAGAGGCAATTATCATAGTAACCACCGAAGGTAAGGTAAAACGCAGCAAGCGTTTATAGGTAAAATGATCGGATAGTCTGATCTGCATAAATATAATACTTCTCCTTAATTTTATAAAATTTACATTTGCTCCACTTAAAATGTTCAATCCTAAAAATAGGACACTTTCTAATGCATTTTTCTACTCAGTCAAGTTTTTCTCTTCTGTCAGAAACTTTTCAGTCTCATCTGCCAACACATTCACATGTCTCAGTCCATAATACAGGACTCCTTTTTTTTCTTCCTCGGAAAGCTTTTCAAAGGCTCTTCTCTCCACTTCAAAGACATGATCTACCGTATTTCTAACCAGTTCATTTCCTTTTTCCGTAAAATGGATGGTTTTATTCTTTCGGTTTCCAACATCCTTCTCCAGGTAAATGCAACCTTCTTTTTCCAGCTTTTTCAGTGCAGTATTTACCGTCTGTTTCCGAAGGTACAGATTATTACATATCTGTGCCTGGGTCGTACAGTCCTCATTTTCCCGGACAAAATATAAAATATCGAACATCGTTTCTGTAAGACCATAATGAGAAGCCAGTTTATAATACACTGCACAGTTTTTCTTATAAATATTGTTTACATCTCGTAAAAAATCCTTGAAAGTCATTTCCGCCATATACGTCTTCTTTTCCTTTCTGCATTCCCGATTTCGTAATATAGGCACGTAAATGATCCGAAATCGGACTTTTTGTTAGTATAGTCCGATTTCGGATTATTGTCAAGATATAAAAAAGCTTACATGCATTCAGCCTCAATTTATTAACCCAGACTTTATACAGGTAAGCTATTTTATACCTTTATGCGGTACGTGAATTTCTTGTACCAGCCACCCTAGTGCTGGTATCAAATTCACGAAGTTTCCGTTTGGATTCCTCGCTTAAATTTCTCGGTACCTGAACCTGGACGGTTACGTACAGATCACCGTAGACTCCAGCTTTTCCCATTGCCTGGATACCTTTTCCTTTCAGACGGATTTTGCAGCCAGACTGTGTGCCTTCCGGAATGCGGCACATTACCTGGCCATTCAGGGTCTGGACTTTTGCCTCGCCGCCCAGAGCAGCTGTGATGAACGGCACATTTACGATGGTGTAAACGTCGGTGCCTTTTCGCTCAAATCCAGAGCGCTCGCCTACATGAACCTTCAGAAGAAGATCCCCTGCGGGAGCACCTCCGTAACCTGGGTTTCCTTTGCCTCTCAGACGGATACTCTTGCCGTTGTCAATTCCGGCAGGAATGTGAACCTTCAGAGTCTGTTTGCCGCTGCCGTCTGCACCAGAAAGATTGATCAGCTTGTCGCAACCAAATGCTGCCTCGTTGAAGCTGATGGAAATTTCTGCATTCAGGTCCTGACCTTTCTGCTGGTGACTGCCACGGAAGCCGCTATTGCAGCTGTTTCCAAAGCCATCTCCATAACCGGTACCATCAAAACCGCCACTGCCGAAACTACCATTAAATCCGCTTCTAAAAGAGCCGTTTTCAAAGCCAGAGTGACCAAAACCGCTTCCTCCAAATCCGTGTGCGGAACCAGCCTTTCCAGAATTGCTTCCTCCTCCGAAGCCTCCTCCAAACAGATTCTTCAGAATATCGTCCATGTCACCACCTTCGAAATGAAATTCCTGATAGCTGCCATCCGGACTTCTGTAAGCACCGCTATGACTATTTCCAAAACCGCCAAAGCCACCGAATCCAGAGCCGTCAAAGCCGCCGTTTCCATTAAAGCCACCTCCACCATATCCGGCACCGCCAGCACCTTCTTCAAATGCTGCGTGACCGAACTGGTCGTATAATTTCTTCTTCTCAGGGTCACTGAGCACATTATATGCTTCTGTGACTTCCTTAAACTTTTCTTCAGCATCCGGATTTCCCTCGTTTGAATCCGGATGATATTTCTTCGCCATCTTACGATAAGCTTTCTTTATAGCATCTTTATCCGCGCTGCGACTGATTCCCAGCACTTCATAATAATCTCTCTTTGCTCCCATATTGGTCACCTCTGACTCTTCATATTGCGAAATGAACTCATTACTCTTCATAGCTTCCAGCAATATACTTTATAACGTATTTCCTGGCAGCAGTAATATTAATTCATTCTCATATTTATTAAAACAGTTACTTAAATTCACTTTCCCCATCTACACAAATTCCCCGGAATCTCTCCCGGGGAATGCTGCTGTCCATCTCCCGAACAGCCCCGGGAAACAGCTTTTGTTTCTTTGTTCTATTTGTAATATAACATTCATTTTCTTAAAAGTCAAGGTATGGAACATGATTTCATATTTTTTTCACATTAACCCTTAAATGAAAAACTAACTTCCACCTTTAGTCTGTTTTGTTCTACATTAGGAATTGGGGGTGGAAGTTAGTCTTGC
>NZ_JBCPGE010000011.1:0-107128 GCF_040914025.1 Ruminococcus sp. RTP21484sp1_RTP21281st1_A8_RTP21281_210402 | reverse complement strand
CACGAAACAAAATCAAAAGACTTAGATATAGACTATACTCCGCCAAAACCAAAGAAGCCCCGCATTCCACCAATGAACCACCCCTGGCGTCGTCAACAGTTTGGAAAATTTGTCAAACAGCAAGAACACCACCAGAATGATCAAGATACAAAAATTGCCTGAGGAATGAAGCACATCAATATAACAAGCCCCAGCAAAAAGCCGGGGCTAATACTTCAATTATTTTAGGACATTTTCAAAAACGCTTGACACCAATTATAGCGACTATAGACTCTTTTTGTCGAATTATACCATAATTTATTCCAAATTCACCTTTTTCCCATTAGTTTTTCAAAGGGATTTTTTCGATATAAAATAATTGCGTGGTCAAATAATTGGTACATACTTATAGAATAAGGAGGCAGCTATGTGCAGAAAAGGTGAAAACATACGCAAACGCAAGGATGGGCGCTGGGAAGCCCGTTATATCAAATACCGCGATCCGGAGGGAAAAATCCACTACGGTTCCCTCTATGGCAAAACATATGGCGAAGTAAAGGACAAACGAAACAAAAAAATTGCAGAAGTGCCAGGCTATGGACATCTGGTGCGAAATCCTGGCATTTTAAATTACCAGGCTATCTTCGAAACAGCCGCAGAACATTGGAAGCAGGAAATCCGCTATACCATCAAGGACAGTACTTTTTCCAATTATGAAGCAATCCTGAAGAACCAGCTTCTTCCGGAGCTTGGCAGCACCCAGATACGGAAAATCAGCAATTCTCAGATCACGCAGCTTATTCATAAGAAAAAAGAGCTGGCATTGTCTGCAGGAACCATTCATGTAATTTTAAGCGTACTCCGCAGCATTTTGAACTTTGCAGCAAAGGGAGGCGTCTATACCAGTGAACCAATCCGCTACCCCCATTTGGCTGGCACCAGCCAGGAGGTGCAGATTATGAAGCTTGCAAACTATAACCAGCTGGAGAAATTTCTTATTGACAATATCAGCGATTTCCATTTCGGTCTGCTGCTTTGCATGCATACCGGCATCCGTGTAGGCGAACTCAGCGGCCTGCGCTGGGAAGATGTGGATTTCACCCAGCACAAAATCCGCATACAGCGTACTGTGATCCGCATCAAAAATCTAGATCAGACCGCTAATCCGGACACTGGAAAAATTCCAAAAACCATTCTGTATATCGGTCCGCCGAAGACAGAGCATTCCAACAGGGAAATTCCATTGCCAGACAAGCTGCTGTTTTATGCGAAACGTTTTCGCAAAGATGGCTCCGCATATATTTTGTCTGGAACTGCCAGATGCATGGAGCCACGGGTAATCCAGCGCAGATATGCAGCACTGCTGAAAACATGTGGAATTCCCCCTATTAAAATCCACGCTCTCCGGCATCAGTTTTCCTGTCGCTGGGTGGAACATGGCTTCGATACCAAGTCCCTGTCCGAAATACTTGGACATACTTCCGTGCGAACCACACTGGATCTGTATGTGCATATCCAAGCGGAAACGAAGCGACAGTATATGAATCAGATGATGGAGCAGGCAATATAACAGAATAAACAATTTCAGAAAAGGCAGTTATGCCAGAGAACTCTCTTTTGAGAGGTCTCTGGTGTGACTGTCTTTTTTTACTGTCTGGAAAAGGTGACCGGATACTGAAAAATTTCAATTTCTAAAATAAGGGGTCTTTATTCATGGTCGATAGTCCAAATTGTACTGATTTTCTGTGCGTTTGCAGCGCAAATACGCATTACTGAAATAATGCGACTTGGAGGTCATCTTCTTTTATTGTTTCCGGTTGGGTGGTGGGTTATGCAAATTTGCTTTTAAACTACCCATTTAACATAGTTAGGGCCGGGAACGATCAGGTAAGTGATGTCCCGGCCAGTTTTTTATTTTATTCCAAGTTCTTTCATGAGTTTTTCACCATACTTTTCATTTCTACACACTTGCAGGAATTCAGAAGTTCTATTTGCAAAATGAAATTTCACATATAACACAGTCATCCTATTCTGGGCTTCTTCAATTCCCATTTTATGTCCTCTGGATTCTCCAATTCTAATTCCATCATCCATCATCATTTGTTCTAATCTCGTCAAAACCATTACCTTATCTAATGCCAAGTTCTTTCATAAGATTATCACGGTAATCAGCATCTTTCGCAGCACGCAAACAATCATCAACTCGATTTGCGGTCAACAAAACATTTATCAAAGAATTCATTTTCTTCTGATTTTCTGCAATTCCTTCTTCACGTCCACGCAACTCTCCAATTCTAATCCCATCGTCCATTATCATCTGTCCCAGTCTCGTCATAACCATCGCCTCCTTAATCTCATCAAGCTCTATTCCATCCAGAAATTTATCTGCCAGAGTATACAACATAGCCATCACTTTATCCGCCATATCATTATGCTCTTCTTTCGCTATTAGAATTCCTTCTTTAATCTTATCCTTACAGCTCATCTGGCCACCCATAAGTGGTGTCATACTAAGCTGTGCGATGTCATCTTCTGTAAAATCCAAGAATGTAAACTCAGATTCACCCGCCTTTCCTTCTTCTATATCAACATTTTATCACAATGTAATATAAAAATCATCTTAAAAGTTTATAAATTCATCAAAAAAAGAAGCAAACCACGTTATATAATGATTTGCTTCTTTCTATATTTAGATTCCTCTCACCAGAGGAATCTCATTCTCTTTACTGCTGTGTAGTAGTATCAGCTGTGCCTTCGGTTGTAGTTCCGTCTGCTGCAGTGGTATCTGTCGCAGCCTGTGTCTCGGCTGCTACTGTACCTGGCTCGGTCACAGTTTCTGTGGAGGTGCTGTCAGTGCTTGTGCTTCCACTAACCGGTGAATCAGCCTCCTCCTGCGTTACCACCTCGCCGTTGCGAACCTTTTCCATAAGGCTCTTAGCCTTATCAACAGTGTTATAATCCGGAACCATAACATATGCCTTCTGGCTCATGGAATATGGCTTCTCAGTAGCACCGGTACCATTTACACTGTAGGAAACGATTGTCCAGTCGCCGCCGTTGGTAAGCTGCTGCTGAAGGATCTGTGCGATCTCTTCATATGTGATGTTAGTACCGAAGCATCCATCCAGACTGGAAAGAATGGAGGAATAGCTGGTAAGGATTTCCGGAGAAAGTGCCTTCTTCACAACACCACGGATAACCTCCATCTGGTTCTTACCACGCTGGCGGTCACCCTCCTGGAATGCGTAACGCTCTCTTGCAAAGATAAGCGCCTGCTCACCATTCACATAATTCTCACCCTTGTTAAAATGATAACCCAGAATATTCTTGGAATCAAAATCATAATCTGAATTAACGGTAATTCCGCCAAGTGCATCGATTACCTTCACAAATCCACCGAAGTTAATTCGGAAGTAATAATTAATGTCAATATCATACAGCATTCCCAGAGTATCCATACACACATCGATTCCATAAATACCGGCATGTGTCAGCTTATCCGGTGCACCTCCGGAAATAGAAAGCGGTACAAAGTAATCACGAGGTGTGGAAACCAGCAGGATCTCATGTGTATCTGTATTCACAGTGGCAATAATATTTACATCGCTTCGGCTCTTAGCTGTCATCTCACCTCTGGTATCAATACCACTGAGATAGATGGTGTAAACCTTACCGCCATTAGCAGTGGTGATCGGCTCTATAGGAGCGGACTCCTCTGCAGACTGAATTGTGGATTCAACATCTACCGTTCCAACCTCTTTTATCTTGGTGCTGAAATCTGTATATCCGTCCATATCCTCGTATACACTGAGATATCCGCTGTTCAGCAGCATGGCATTTACTTCACCGTTCAGGATTCCGTCAGCAAGCTCTGTCAGACCTGCGTATTCCTTAGTCTGTACTTCTGTACCAAACTGACTGTTCAGATGTGCTACAGCGCCATCTGTGTTCTCACGGTCAAGTGAGGAAAGAATACCATAAGTATATCCGGCAGTTGCTTCTACAGAATCAGCGGCATCATCGCTCTTTACGTAAACAGCCATCTGTGTGACCTCTGTAGTCTCACCGGAAATATTGCTGATGGCGGATCTTGTCTTATTAATATAGAAACCGCCGAATGCCAGAATGGCAATCATGATCACTGCCAAAACAGTTCCGCCAATAAAGCGGCCTGTGTATCTGGTATGCCATACCAGCAGCCAGATAATGGCTGCGATCACCGCAAGTACAATGCCGATGATCAGCATATAAATGGTCGGGATCATCTTGGTCATTGCCAGAAGTCCCATAAAAACAACAGAAAGCATAATGACGATGATGGTGATCACCGCGCCTGGTATCCAGTCGTTTCTTCTTCTCCTTCTACTCATCTTTTAGCTCCTTTTTTATTTCTTTTGTCATTAAGGGCTGCTGCTTACTTTATAGCCAGCCCATCAAAAGCATATCTTATATTTTATACGCTGACAACTGGAAAATCAAGTTAAATAGTGTTATAATACGAAAGATTTATAAAAAATTTTTTATGAAAACATTATAGCATGTTATGCAAATATCTTTTGAATGCGGTATTCTGCCAATTTAAGGAGGAATTACAATATGACAAAACAAGAGTTTCAGGAACTGACACAGAATATTGTTCTTCTGGACGGCGCTACAGGTTCCAACCTGATGGCTGCCGGCATGCCGAAGGGGGTATGCACAGAGGAATGGGTGCTGGCGCATAAGGATGTGATCCAGAATCTTCAGAGAGCTTATATCGAAGCGGGAAGCAATATTATCTACGCTCCTACTTTTGGCGGCAACCGTGTAAGCCTTACCATGCATGGTCTGCAGGACCGTATGGAGGAGATCAACCGCATTCTGGTTTCCTATTCAAGAGAAGTCGCTGATGCGGCAGACCATAAGGTTTACGTTGCTGCGGATATTACCACCAGTGGTAAAATGATGGCTCCTGCCGGGGAGATGACCTATGAGGCAGCTTTCGAAATGTATCAGGAGCAGATTGAAATTCTGAAGGATTCCGGCGTGGATCTGATCGTTGCTGAGACCATGATCAATATTGAAGAGACTCTGGCAGCTGTGGATGCGGCTTCTACAGTTTGCGAGCTGCCGATTATGTGTACCATGACGGTAGATGCAGATGGAAGTATTTTCAGCGGTGGAAATGCTATCGAGGCTGCAGTTTCCCTGGAGGCTGCAGGTGCAGATGCTGTGGGCGTGAACTGCTCTGTTGGTCCCGATCAGCTGGTTTCTGTTATCCGCAATATTAAGGAAAATGTCTCCATCCCGGTCATTGCCAAGCCGAATGCCGGTATGCCGTTCATTGATGATAATGGAAACGCCGTTTATTCCATGAAAGCGCCGGATTTTGCCAGACATGTGAAAGCTCTGATTGATGCAGGTGCCGGTATTGTAGGGGGCTGCTGCGGTACCACACCGGAATATATCAGGGAAGTAGCGAAGATGATCGGACGATAAAATACATAAGCCACTGTAGAACGTCACAACTTAGTTGACGCTCGGTAGTGGCTTTTCTTCTTTATCTCCGAAATTACTCTGATGTTTCTCCGATATTTTCTCCGATGTTTCTCCGATATTCCCTTCAGAGTATTTTACACTCACTTCACCTTAATCGCTTTCTTCGGGCACATTTCCTGACAGCAAAAGCATCGAATACACTTCTTATAATCATAAACAGGCGGATTATTTTTGCCATTTTGAAAATCTACCGCCTTGCCAGGCACAGGGCAGCTGTTTACACAGATTCCACAACGGATACATTTGTCAGGCTCAATGTATGGTTTCTTCTGGAAAATATTCAGAGCCTTGGCAAGCTTTGTCCAGACATTGTTTCGTACTTTCGTGCGGTCTACGTTGAAATTGGGATTGCCGTATTTTTCTATTAAGGCTTCCATCGAAATTACATTACAAACCACATCAATACCAATCTGCTTTTTATCTACAGAGACATTTGCATTCTGGTGTTGCTTCTCTCTCCCAGTTATTTCACTTCCTTCATCACGCACTGCTGATGCCGAAGGATTCTCCTCAACTACCACAACCTCAATATTTTCTTCCCTGCAATTTCCCAGTCCCATCTTCTCTCCATGGTAATTGGTAGGAACCATCTCCGGTTTCAGATAAACCAGTCTTGCAAACACACTGTCCAGTGCCACCGGATCTGTGGACATCAGAATCAGGTTCATGGCTACCGGATCTCCGGAGCCCGGTCCATTTCCCTCCATTGCAGTAATTCCATCCATAATATAAAATCTTGGCTTCACATACTGGTTCAGATCAATAAGCATCCGGGCGAAGCTGTCCGCACTGGGGTATTTGGTATGACCAATGGCCTTATTTTTCCCATATACAAATCCATAGCTGTTTTTCACTGCTCCTGTAATTCGCTCCAGAGCGTGGGTTTTCATTTTGGAAAGAGAAATCACACACTCTGCTTCCAGCAGTTCTTTCGGAAGGATAAATTCTTTCGCCTGGACACCATCCGGATTTTCCACACGCACGCCTTTCGTATAATCAATAGCCGGAATCTGGTATTTTTCCAGATAAGTGTCCATTCCGGTGCCCTGGATCACCTGTTTCGTAGTTCCGTGGCCACAGGAATCTGCAAGCACAATATTCTTATAACCTTCCTCACGTAGAATCCTGGCAAAGGCACCCACCACAACCGGATGCGTGATGACCGCTTTCTCCACTTCTGCTTTTTTCAAAAGGTTAGGCTTCAAAAGGATTTTTTCTTCTTTATTTATAAGGTTGTCCAGACCTCCCAGCTGAGACAGACCATTTTTCATAAGTGTATAAATTCGTTCTTCGTCGTAAGCTTCACAGGGAAGCACAATTACTTTGCTTTTTGTGTTCATGTTTCTACCCATATTTTCAAACATACAGCCTGTAATCTGTATCTGCATGTCTGGTGCTCTCGTTTTATTTTGTAATTATTCTGCAATTCTTCACACATACATGCACGCCTCAATACAGTCGCAGAAGATAAGCTAAGATCACATTTCTGCGATGCAAACCGCCCTCAGTGCCTTCCTCACTGGTAATATACATGCCGGTACCACAGACAATGCATCTACCCCCATCTGCAAAAATGTCTCCGTCAATCTGGTATCTGCCGCCAGTTCCCCACAGAGACATACTTTGCAATTCTGCGCGTGTCCTGCATCTACAATCATCTTTATCATTTTCAAAATTGCAGGATGATGATCATCATATTTCTTCTGTAAAAGCGGATTCTGACGATCCATGGCCAAGGTGTACTGAGTCAGGTCATTGGTTCCGATTCCCAGAAAATTCACCCGCTTCGCCAGTTCTTCCCCGATCATCACTGCTGCCGGAGTCTCCATCATAATTCCAGTCCGGATTTCCTTAAATGGTACACCTGCTGCCTTCAGCTCTTCTTTTACTTCCGTCACCAGAGCTTCAACCTCATCCATTTCCTCTTCCGAACAGATCATAGGGTACATCATCCCCAGATTGCCATACCAGCTCGCACGGTAAATGGCACGGATCTGGGTTTTAAACAGGTTCTTCCGATCCAGACTGAGACGGATTCCCCGATTACCCATAAGAGGGTTGGTTTCTACCGGAATTTCAAGATAGGAAGCCTGCTTATCAGCCCCGAGATCGGCGGTGCGGATAACTACCAGGCGGTCGCCCATAGTCTCAGCAGTTTTCTTATATGCCTGAAAAAGTTCTTCTTCCCCGGGATAATTCTCCCTGCCAAGATACTGGAACTCGCTTCGTAGCAGTCCGATTCCCTTTGCCCCATAATAAAGGGCGCTGTTTAAATCATCCAGACTGCCAATATTCGCGTAGATTCCCACTTCACGTCCATCTTTCGTAATATCGCCCTTGTCTTTCAGCTTCAAAAGGGATTCCCGCTCTACCAGATCTGCTTTTCGGCGAATCTCGTATTCTTTTCGTACCTCATTATCCGGTTCCAGATAGATGGTTCCCGTATATCCGTCAATAATGGCAATGCTGTCTTCCCACTCTTCTTCTGACTGTGGAATCCCAATACCTGTAACACAGGGAATATCCATATTTTTCGCAAGGATCGCAGCGTGAGAGGTAGCAGAACCTTTGCGGGTGACAATACCCAGAAGCTTCTCCTTATCCATTTCCATCAGTTCTGCAAGAGAAAGGGCATCTGCTGCCAGAATGATTGGTTCCTCTCCCAGATCAATTTTGTTCTCATCTTCCCCGAGAATTTCCAGAAGGAGACTGGAGATGCGGCTTACATTGTGGATTCGTTCCTTTATGGTCGGATCGTTCAGCCTGGAAAAAGTACTCTGCATCTCATCTCTTGTGGTCTGCACTGCATAAGCAGCAGTCACCTTTTCCCCTGTGATCATACTCTGTACCGCACGGAGAAAGCTGCCAGAGCCCAGAAGCTCTGCCTGCTCCAGGATCTGGTTTGTTCCATTTTCCCCATTCACTTTCACAATTCTATCCAAAGGTTGGGGTTCCATATCCAATTCAGGATCAGCTGTGTCCATTTGCTTTTCTGACATTCTGTCATACTCTTCCTTCAAGGTCTGCATCACATGCCGACGAGCCACATCAAAATTCTTCAGTTCCTTTTTTACATCATCTGCCTGATGCTGTCGGATCTGATATTCACCTTTCCGATAAAACCTGATTTTCCCAATGGCAATCCCCGCAAAGGCGGAAGCTCCCTTGTATATTTCCATTTTGTTTCTCCTCTAAAAAACTCATTTATTTCTGTAAATAATAATCACACACTGGCGAAACTTTGTCAATATCAGTGTTGTTTTCTCTGGCCCCGGAAACATATATGTGCAAGCATTCTCCACCTCCAGCGACCTCTCTCCTTTCTCCGCAGTGCAATCCTGCCCGGTAGGACTTTTCTATTACATAAAAAAAGAGCCTGCACAGTGATTTATCCGTTTTTCTCCCGAATGGTTCACTCACAGGCTCTTTCCTGATGTTATCCTTTTACTGAATTAATTCAATTAATCGCAGGCAGCCTTAAACTCAGTCCAGTTCTTATTATACTGTTCCTCAGCTTCCTGACTTACATTCTTAATACTCTCACCGCTTGTTACACTGTCCGGAACCACCAGGCTCTCGTCTACCAGCTCGTCTGCTGCCTTGTTGGTGCAGTAGTAACCGATATAATTGAAGCACTGTGCAGCAACCTCCGGTCTTAAAATGTAATCTACAAACTGGTAAGCTGCATCTGCATTGGGAGCCTCGCTTGGAATAAACATTCCCATAACACCGAAGCCAAGACCTTCCTCCGGATAAACCACTTTCAGATCCGGGTTCTCTGCCAGAGCTGCAGTTACCTGGGAGGTGTAAAGGAACGCTACAGAAGCCTCTCCGTTCAGCAGTGCATTCTGGGTGTTGTCATCCTGGATCATACGCACATTGGGTGCCAGCTCTACCAGCTTTTCACCAGCTTCTGCAATGGCATCCACATCTTCTTCATTCATACTCTTACCCATGGTGAGAAGAGTAATGCCGTTGATCACACGGTAGTTGCCAATCAGCGCTATGCTGTCCTCCAGAGACGGATCCCACAGATCAGAATAGCCCTTAATGTCAAGATCAACCTCCTCCGGATCGTATACGATCAGCGGAATACCTGCACCATATGGTACGGTGTACTCGTCCTTCTCATCATAAAACTGTCCCTGATAAAGAGGATTGATGTTTCCCCAATTGGAGATTTTGTCTTTGTCAAGCTTGGTGGCAAGACCCTCTTCCACGATTTTCTCGAGAATGTAGTCATCTGCGATTACCACATCATAGTCTCCGCCTTTTGCCATGGAAACTTTCTCCAGCATGGTTTCGTCAGTGTCAAAGTTGGAATATACGATCTTACAGCCGGTTTCTTCCTCAAATCCGTCCAGAACCTCCTGCGGGAACATTCCTTCCCAGGTATAAAGGACCAGCTCGGAGTCAGCTGCGTATACAGGTGACAGGCTGCCACAGATTGCTGCTGCAGCAAGAATTACCGCAAATACCTTTTTCTTCATAATCATTCTCCTCTTCTTCAAAAACACAGCCGGCTTCTGCCAGCCACGTTTCCGTTTTTATAAATTTCCATGTTTACTCTGCCTTGATCTTCGTCCACAGCTCCGCATATTTCTGCTTGATCTTCGGTTCCTGATAACGGAAGATCTCACTGTTTGGATTTTCGAAATCCGGAATGTAGGAGGAAACGCCCTCATACTCTCCGGTGATCATGGTTTCGTAAACACTCTTTACAGGAGAAGTATAACCTACTTCTTCCGTGTTGGAAAGAGCAGATTCTTCATTTAGCATAAAATTAATAAACTGATGGGCAAGCTCTGTCTCATTGCAGTCCCTTGTGATAACCATTGCATCATACCAGTTGTTGGTTCCCTGACTCGGTGTGAAGTAATCCATATTCGGATTTTCGCTTATAATATAAGAAGCATCTCCGGAATAAACAACTGCCATAGCCTTGTTTCCGGAAATCATATTGTCAATGACGTCATCACCTGCGTAAATCGGGTCCATGGTATTTCTCTGGTCAACCAGCCACTGGTAAGCTTCCTGAATCTGATTCTCATCTGTAGTATTCATGGAATATCCAAGAGCCTTCAGTGCTATCATAAAGGAATCCCGCTCAGAATCATACATGTAAATATTTCCTTTATATTTGGTATCCCTGAGAAGATCCCAGCCCTCCTGAAGATCTGCCGGATCAACCACAGTCGTATCATAAAGAATACCAACCGTTCCCCAGAAGTACGGGCAGGAATAACGATTTCCCGGATCATAACTTTTATTCATGACCTCATCCATCAGGCTGCCCTTATTCGGGATCAGATCCCAGTCAATATACTGTAAGTAATCCTCTTTAATCAGACGCTCGATCATGTAATCCGAAGGGATCAGCACGTCATAGGACTCACCGCCGGAAAGCTTGGTGTACATCATTTCGTTGGATTCGAAAGTTTCGTAAACTACAGTACAATTATATTCCTGCTCAAACTGTGTCAGAAGATCCAGATCCATATATTCTCCTGCATTATAAACCTTCAGGACATGGTTCTCCGCTGCACCGCCTCCGCACTTGATCAGTCCGAAGCCAAGAGCGAAAACCAGCAGAAGGGCGATCACACGCTGAATCTTTTTCGCATGCTTGCTGGCATGCTTTTCCAGGAGCTTTGGAAGCACGTTGGCAAAAACCATGACAAGCACAATGACCAGGATTACAATTGTAGACAGGGCGTTGATGGTAGGGTTGATTCGCTTGGTCATATTATAGACCACAATGGAAATATTCTTGACACCGTTTCCGGATACAAAGTACGAAATTACGAAATCGTCAAAGGACATGGTAAACGCCAGCAGCGCACCGGCGAAAATGCCATCCTTGATCATGGGCACGATTACCTTGGTCAATGCCTGGAACGGAGTTGCTCCAAGGTCCATGGCTGCATTTGCCAGGTTCGGATCAAGGCTTCGCACCTTGGGATAAACACTGGTGATCACATATGGCGTACAAAAAGAAATGTGCGCCAGCAGCATGGTAAAGTACCCTTTCCGGAAGCCCAGTGATGAAAACAGAAGCATCAGTCCGATTGCGGTAACAATATCCGGGTTCAAAATGGGCAGGTTGTTGATATTTAAAAGTGTTTCCTTTAACACCTTCCTGGACTTGGAAAGACCAATTGCAGTGATGGTTCCCAGCACTGTGGAGATCACAGTTGCCAGGATGGCGATGGTCACAGACACGTAAACCGCTTTGCTGACTTCTGTATTATGCAGCAGCTCTGTATACCATCTCATGGAAAATCCCGTAAACCTGGTCAGGGATTTGGAGGAATTAAAGGAAAAAATCATGGTCACCAGGATTGGCAGGTAAAAGAATACCAGACAGATGGCCACATAAAATCTCTGAAAAAAGCTTGTTTTTTTCTGCATGATATCCTCCTATTCTCCTTTTTCCTTGTCCATCCGCTTCATCAGACTCATGGAGATCAAAATAATCACCGCCAGAATCATGGAAATGGCACTTCCGAAATTCCAGTCTCCAACTGAGATAAACTGGGACTCGATCAGGTTTCCGATAAGCATGTACTGTCCGCCTCCCAGAAGCTTCGGGATAACGAAGGAGGAAATGGCAAGAAGGAAAACCATCATAATACCATTTACCACCCCTGGCAGGGACAGCTTCCAGATTACCTTCCAGAAGGTCTGGAAACGGTTGGCTCCCAGATCGTAGGCTGCCTCAATCAGGGATTTATCCATTTTATTTAAGGATGTATGGATAGGAATGATCATAAAGGGCATAAAGTTGCAGATCAGGCCTACCATTACGGAAAAATCCGTATACATCATACTGATAGGTCCCAGTCCGATTTTTGCCAGAAGGTTATTGATGATTCCGTTATCTGCAAGAAGATTCATCCACGCATAAGTACGAAGAAGCATGTTGATCCACATTGGAATGGTTACCAGCATAATGAGAAGTCCCTGGACTTTCTCAGAGCATCTCGCAATGATCAGGGCAAGGGGATAGCCAAGCACCAGACAGATAAAGGTGGTGAGAAGTCCCAGCCAGAAGGATTTCAGGATCACATTCAGGTAGGTAGCTTCCAGGAATTTGGCAAAATTCCCCCAGGTAAAGGAAAGTGTCATTACTTCATTTCCTTCTGTGGTGAACGCATACAGGGCAATGAGAAACAGTGGGATCACAAGGATAACAATTGCCCAGATAAAGTAAGGAATGATCAGGCGCTTAAACTGTTTCATCAATAAGCTCCCATTCTGTACATGACGTGAATGTCTTCCGGTCCGAATTTCAGTCCTACCTGGCGGCCCACTTCCGCATAATCGGTGGTCTGAACTTTATAGGTGCGCAGTTCTGTTTCTACGAGAATTTCGTAATGAACTCCCTTGAAGGTGACGTTTCGGACAACACCGTTGATTTTCGCCTGAGATGGTTCCACAATGTCAAGATCCTCAGGACGAAGCACAACCTCAATTTCTTCATTATCCTCAAAGCCTTTGTCCACGCATTCGAATTCAAATCCGTCGAACTGAACCAGATAATCTCTGATCATAATTCCTTCTATAATATTGGACTCTCCAATGAAGCTTGCTACGAAACGGTTTTCGGGCTCGTTGTAAATATCGGTAGGAGAACCGATCTGCTGAATTTCACCGTTATTCATAACGACCACAGTATCAGACATGGAAAGGGCTTCCTCCTGGTCATGGGTAACGTAAATGAAGGTAATTCCAACCTCCTGCTGGATCTTTTTCAGCTCAATCTGCATCTGTTTTCGTATTTTCGCATCCAGGGCGCCAAGAGGCTCGTCAAGAAGAAGGATTTTCGGCTCATTTACCAGCGCGCGGGCAATGGCAACTCGCTGCTGCTGTCCGCCGGAGAGCAGGGTGACATCTCTTTTTTCGAAACCCTCCAGACCTACCATTTTCAGCATTCTGGTGACTTTCTGGGCAATCACGTCCTTGTCCACTTTTTTCAGATTCAGACCGAATCCAATATTCTCTGCCACATTCAGATGGGGAAAAAGGGCATATTTCTGGAAAACGGTATTTACCTCTCTCTTATATGGAGGCAGCTTGGAAATCTCAATTCCGTTAAACAATACTTCGCCGCCGCTTGGCTCCTCGAAGCCTGCAATAATACGAAGGGTTGTGGTCTTTCCACAGCCACTTGGTCCCAGAAGGGTGAGAAACTCGTTCTCATAGATGTCCAGATTGATTCCGCGGAGAACCTGCTGGTCATCAAAATTTTTTGTGAGGTTTTTCAACTCTATGAGTTTGTTCATTCGTGTGCTCCTTTCCGTCCCTAAGTGGAAATATCCATATATTTCCTCATGCCGTGAAAAAACCGGCTTTTATCAGGTGATTTTTTTCGCTGATTCCTGTGAGCAGACTACTTATACTTCCTCTTTAACTTCTTTATAAGAGAGTAAACAAGAATGATCACCACTGTAAAAGCCAGCATAATCGTACACAGGGCATTGCTTTCCGGCGTGACACCGGTTTTGATCTGAGTGTACACCTTAATTGGCAAGGTAGACAATCTCGGACCGTTAATAAAAATACTGATTACCACGTCGTCCATGGACATGGCAAAGGCAAGCAATGAGCCGGACGCAACAGCTGGCATGATCAGTGGCAGCGTAACGTCAAGAAAGGCTCTCATGGAAGTAGCTCCAAGATCCCGGGCAGCTTCCTCAAGGGAAGGATCCAGGCCCACAAGTCTGGCTTTTACTTCCATCAATATATAAGGAATGCAAAATACCGTATGTCCGATCAGCAGAGTAAGCATTCCGAAGGGCAGGTTCAGCATATAGAAAAATGCCATCAGTACCATGCCCAGAATAATTTCCGGTATCATAAGGGGCAAAATGGAAATGTACTCCAATGCGCCTTTTGTTTTCCAGTGAAGCCGTGACAGGCCTACCGCTCCCATCGTTCCGATAACTGCTGAAACCGCGCAGCTGGCCACGCCAAGGATCAGGCTGTTTACCAGTGCTTCCATCATGGCACTGTCTGCGAAAAGCTTTTCGTACCACTGGAGGGAAAATCCGGTGAGACGGACAGGCAGCTTGGACTCATTGAAGGAGAAAATGATGACTACGGCTACTGGGAGGTACATTAAGAAGAAAATGATACCAAGGTATATCTTCTCAAAGCGGGTGCTCCGTTTCATGCCAGAGCCTGTATTTCTCTTCTTTCCAAACTTTTTAACTAATGTACCGTTTTTAGCCTCGGCGCCTTCACCTTGCATTTTCGGATCCAGCACTTCTATTTCATTATTTTGTGTTTTTATCATCCCAGCCCCTCCACTTCTTTCGCATTGGTGACCTTGCGGTATAGCAGGATCATCAAAGTGGTAAGGATCATCATGATCACTGCCAGAGCTGCCGCAAAGGGCCAGTTATTTCCCCGGGTCATCTGATCCTGGATCAGACTACCTACCAGCACAACTTTGTTTCCGCCCAGGATATCTGCTATGAAAAACAGTCCCATAGATGGAATAAAGGTAAGGATCACACCGGACAAAAGTCCTGGCAGGGTCAGCTTAAAGCTGACTGTCCAGAAGGCCTTTGCCTTACCTGCCCCCAGATCACGGGCGGCTTCTACCAGTGACCAGTCCAGTTTTTCCGCACTGGAATATACTGATAAAATCATAAATGGCAGCAGTACATATATCATACCAATGATGATTGCCGGGTAGCTGTACATGATTTTCAGCGACTTCTCGATCAGGCCAAGCTTTTTCAGCACAAAATTCAGAACGCCTTTTTTCTGAAGGATGATGATCCAGCCGTAAAGTCTGATCAGGGAATTTACCCAGAAGGGAAGCATAAGAAGAAGCATAGCTTTCTTTTTACCGCCTGCTGGTAATTTCGCCATAAAATAGCCAAACGGATACCCGATCAGGGTAATAAAAACAGTACTTGTAATGGCCAGCTGGAAGGACTGGACAAAGGTGTCCAGGTACACTGGTTCCAGGAGCTTCCGGTAATTATCCAAGGTAAAGATCCACTGCACGCCGTGGACTTCTCCAGGGGTGGCAAAGCTTAAGGCTACCATGTAGATAAGAGGGCATGCCACGAAGATCAAAGTGAAAATATATAATGGCAGGATCATCCAGATGGTGGCGCGGGTGTGCCTGGTGAATGCAGCGCTCTTGCTATTGCCGCTGATATTCTTTACAGGCGCAGATTCCTGGCTGTTGCCGTGGCTGTTCTTTACAGGTGCAGATTTTCGGCTGTTGCCACGGCTGTTACTGAGACCGCCCATCACTGATTTCCTCCTGACATATCAGCAGGCTCTTTCGTCTTAAACTCCCGATTTACTACAACTGCATTTCGCGGATCAAAATACCATTTTATCTGCTGTCCTGGCTGAATGTTTGCATTCATGCCAAACCGGCTGGCTGTGATTTCTGTGCCGTCAGACAAAGCAAGCAGAACTCGCAGCTGACCTGCAGCGAAATTCTTCTCCTTCACAGTTGCGTGAAGATGTATGCCAGTTCCCTCAGCTTCATTTTGCTCAACTACATTTTCCATTTCAGCTTCATCCAGCAGAATATTTTCGCTTCTCACAGCCAGGGTAAGCTGCTCTCCCACCTTTACAGTCTCTTCTGTATAAACGGAAACAGTGTCATTTCCTATTTCAACCTGTGCATAAGAACCATTTATTTCTGCAACTTTTCCTTTTAAAATATTGGCATTTCCCACAAAGGTTGCCACATAGCTTGTTTTCGGATGGTTGTAAATCTCATCCGGAGTGCCGATCTGCTCAAACTGCCCCTGATTCATTACCACGATCCGATCGGACATATTAATGGCCTCTTCCTGGTCGTGGGTGATATAGATAAAGGTAATTCCAAGCTTCTTCTGCAGTCGCTTCAGTTCCAATTGCATCGTCCGTCGAAGCTGTAGATCCAGAGCTCCGAGAGGCTCGTCCAGAAGCAGTACACGTGGATTATTTGCCAATGCTCTTGCAATGGCTACACGTTGCTTCTGTCCACCGGAGAGCTCCGCAGGTTTTCGTTTCTCGAAACCTTCCAGCTGAACCAGCTCCAGCATTTCCTTAACCTTTTTCTTTATATCCGCTTTTGATACTTTTCGTATTTTCAGACCATACCCGATGTTATCCGCCACGTTCATATGGGGAAAAAGGGCATAATTCTGAAATACCGTGTTCACATCTCTCTGGTTTGGCTCCAGATTCGTCACATCTTTCCCCTCCAGCCATACACTTCCGCTGTCCGGCTGCTCAAGTCCTGCGATGATGCGAAGAGTGGTCGTCTTGCCGCAGCCGGAAGCACCCAGCAAGGTGACGAATTCCCCCTGATCAATTTGCAGATTGATTCCCTGTAGAACATATTCTTCTGATGTAAAACTTTTTTTCAGATTTCTTAATTCAAGAAATGAGTCAGACATTTGTCTCCTCCTTTCTGGAGCGTGTTTGAAAATTATTCCTGCAGGCTTCCACAAATTGTGACACGCATTTTGAAGAAAGCCTTTTTTAACACGCTCTGCTGTAATGTTAAGTGAAGTACGAAAAAAATACGGGATACCCCTATAGCCATACATTCAGAAAATCTCTATATAAACACGGTGCATGTTTATATAGCGCCATTACTGTATATTGCTATATCGGTAACCCGTATTCCCATATAATTCTTCAAAAAAAGGTACAACTTTTCTAAAAAGCCTGGGGCGGAATAACCTGACATGTACCTCATCTCCTTTGTTTGCAATCAAGGTGTATTCTATCATAGAATGAATCATTTGAAAACAGTTATTTTCCCATTGATAACATATTTTTTCATTTTCATTTAACAGATCAGGAGCAGAACCAAATTGGCTCTGCTCCCTTGCAAAATGTTATCCAATATTATATTTTTTACGTATTTCTTCTTTATCTTCTTCAGAAATTTTAAGTGCATCCATAGCCTGATCCACAGACCAGTTCATTGTTTCTGTAAGAGTTTTAATTGAAGAAACCAAACTCTCGCAAACTCCTTTTTCATAATTTCTCTGTGCTACATCGTCAAGAACATGTCCCACATCTGTTACCTCACTTTCTAAATCCATTTCCATTTGGATTCCAAAATCGTCCTGCAAAATCATCCTTTTCTCTGAAGCATTCCGTTTATCTGAAAGTAAAACTTCCAACATTCGCAGGATGCCAGACGCTTCTTTATCATATGCATCCCCAAGGCATATAATCACATTTGTCAGAAGATCGTAATTTTCTTCTTTTTCATGTACATTTCCTATCATATTTTCCTCTTTTAGAGAATACCGATTAATTGTATTTTTTCGGTAATTTGGAGGATTTATACATATGAATACGTTATATACCTTCTTTATCTTTTCGTAATGTGAGTTTGTAAAAACCGTTCCATACTGTGAAGAAACCATCCTACAACAATAATAAATGCTACGCTTAATGATGGGATACCCAGGATAATAATTATTCTGAGGTTCCACATTAATGATCAGACTCAATCGATTGTCAGTGCCTGGTATCAATGCACTAAAGCGAATATCATAGGTTACTGTTCCTTCCGCTATGGTCGTATCTTCAGTAGATAGTCCTTTTATCAATTCGGGAGTTTCTTCATCCGGATATACTGGAATTTCAGAAACATACAAATCTCCTTCTATGTATTTCTCTGCAATTTCCTGTATTGCACACTCCCTGTACTCCTGCAGACAGCTTTTCATAATCCATGCAAGAATAATCTTGTTTGACAATAATTTCTTACATGCGTTATCATACGCTGCCTTTTCTCCTGCGGTAGAAAGCATTTTTGACAATTTGTTTGGTACTTTCATTCACCACAAGCCTTTCTTTATGAACTTTATCTACATTTTTATAATAACACATACTGCGTTCTTAAATCTATAAAACTTTTATTAAAAATATTAACTGCCTTTCTTTATTCACACTATCCATTTAAAGATATTTATTGAGCTTTTTCCAACACCATGATACAATAGCTTCAAGGGTTTTTACTACATTTGAGGAGGTTTACCATGAAAGAAATTACAGCTGTAAAAATTAATCCAACAGATTTTGCGCCCTTTGGCACCTACTGTTCCATGACTGAACCGGAAGGTTATCCTTTACAGGGCGAAATCCACAAATTTTATCCGGATCGTATCTCAGGTACCTGTATGGGAAGTATGGGATTTTCTCCCATTGCCGTACGCAAAGATGAGCGAATCGTTAAGATGGCAGAATACCACACAACCACCTGGGAAGGCATTGTAGCTCTGGATGATGATATGATCATTCATGTTGCTCCTGCATCTGCCGGTACGCCAGTCCCGGAACTTACAAAGGCCTTCCTTGTTCCCAAAGGATGTATGGTAAAGATCAATGCCGCTATCTGGCATTTATGTCCTCTGCCTGTAAACAACGATGTCCTTCATGCAATGATCATTTTACCGGAATGTACTTATGCCAATGACTGTACGGTAGTTGAGTTTGAGGAAAAAGACTGGTTTAAAATCGTATAATCAGAATTTTCACCCACGATAAATCAGAATTTTTACCCAAGATTTTCTTGACAAATGGCTGCTTATAACTTAAAATATCTTTTGTGTCTGATAAGTGTATAAATTTTTATACACTTATCATTCCATAAGCTGGAATAGCTCAGTCGGTAGAGCACTTCACTCGTAATGAAGGGGTCGTGAGTTCGAGTCTCATTTCCAGCTTTTTTTATTTGCATCAATCGGATATTTCTGATCTGCTTCGCTACTTGCTTATTGTAAAAAAATTCAAAAAGACTGCATTCCTCACATCTGAAATTCAGATATGTAAATACAGTCTTTTTTGCTATTTTATTACTTATTGGCTATTTATTTCTCATTTGCTATTTCTGTCTGCTTTGTTATTGTCATTTTTTACTGTGGCTCTTTTCTTCACTGTTTCTGCCTTTTTCTCTGCCTTGACAGCTTCTTCTACTTTCGTAGCTTTTTCTTCCTTTACTGACTTCTTTGCTGGAGTTTTTGCCTTCACAGTCCTTACCAGTTTTCCTGCAGTCTTATCTTTCGCAGTCTTATCTTTCGCAGTTTTCGCTGCGGTCACTTTCTTCCTGGCTGGGGCTTTCCCGGGAGTGCAGCTGTAGATGCTTACACCAAGTGCCGGCAGTTTCACCTTAATAGAGTGCTCACGTTCGTCGCACTCTTCTGCTTTTGCTGTCTTCACACGAGAATTTACTACACCCTCGCCGCCGAATTCTACTGCATCGCTATTAAAGATTTCTTTATATTTTCCTACAAAAGGCACGCCCACCTGGTAATTCTCGTAGGGTATTGCGGCGAAATTACAGATTACAAGCAGCGTTTCCTCTGGTTTCTCTGTCTTACGCAGGAAAGTGATCACATTCTCCTCGTATTTCATCAGCTGAACCCACTCAAATCCGTCATACTCATCATCCATCTGATAAAGAGCAGGCGAACTCTTATAAAGGGTATTCAACGCCTGAATGCATTTGGCAAGTCCCTCCGGCATATCAGTCCCCGGTGCCATCATTTTACAGCCAGGATGCACCATCATATAGGAATAAGCCTCTCTCACCTGTGCCAGCTTCTGCTTCTCATCTCCCGGAAGTTTCGCCATAAACTCATTCAGGCTTCCCACATCTCTGTTTCCAAGAGTCAGAATATAATGCTCAGAATATGCATATAAGGTGGACAAAGTCAGCTGGTCATGATAATTCTTCCGCAAAATCGGATCTACTGACAGATAGAATAGGAAATCTCTTGTCCATCCGCCACTCCACTTATAATCAAACCCAATGTGATCATTCTCCACACTGTCAGTCAGCTCCGGCCACAGACCATCCTCCTGTGCGATCAGAAGTGCTCCTGGATCACGCTTCTTCACAATGGAATTCAGATGCTTCAGAAATTCAATGGCAGGAAGGTTCTCATTGGAGCCATACATATTCGGCGTCCATCCATCCTTTCTTCCATAATCCAGATAAAGCATGGCATCCACATCATCCATACGAAGACCGTCCACATGGAAAACCTCCAGCCAGAAACAGGCATTGGAAATCAGGAAATCCATTACCATAGGGCTGTCATAATTATAAAGCATGGTGCCCCACATCGGGTGGACTGCCATTTCCGGATCTTTCACTTCATAAAGGGGCGTTCCGTCAAATTTCTCCAGACCACCTGCGTATCTCGGGAACTGAGCCGGTGACCAGTCAAGGATCACGCCTATTCCCACCTGATGAAGCTCATCTACCAGCGCTGCAAAATCTGCTGGTGTGCCATAACGTGTGCTGACTGCAAAGTATGCAGATGTAGGGTATCCGTCTGAGCCATCCTCCAGAAATTCCATAACCGGATGAAGTTCCACATGAGTATATCCCTTTTCTTTCGCAAAAGCCACCAGCTCTTTTCCTGATTTCCACTGTCCCAGACTTGTCGCATAAATGGAAACCGGCTGCCTGCGGTCATCGTATTTCTTACGTTCAGCCATCCAGCCGCTGTCGTTCCATGTAAAATCAGAAACATCTGCCACAACAGAATTCCACAACGGTGCAGGCTGGGTTCTGTTTCCATAAGGATCTGCCTTCTGAAGGAGCACATCCCCTTTCGCCTTAATTTCATAACGATAGGCATCTCCCGCCTTTACTCCCGGGATAAAAAGTTCAAAAAGGCCTGACATGGGCATCTTATGCATGGGGAGTGCTCTGCCATCCCAATTATTGAATTCGCCAACCACACTTACCCGAACTGCATTGGGTGCCCACACTGCGAAATGAGTGCCTGCTACCCCATTCATCACCATGGGATGTGCGCCCATTTTCTTATAGGCTTCATAATATACGCCGCCAAGGAAGGCTCTTTCATCCTCTTCTGTGAGAAGTCCGCCAAATGCGTAGGCATCCTTAAAGTTCTTCGTCTCCTTCTCAAACTCTACCTGAAATTCATAATCCGGAATTCTTCTGCCTGGGATCAGCACTGCATAATAGCCAGCCTCGTCCTCCAGCTCCATTTCATATTTCGTGCGCCCTGTAACCACTGCCGCAGCTCTGGCTTCCGGAAAAAAGCCCTGTATCAGCACACCATCCGGTGTCAGTCTCGGTCCCATCACATCTCTTGGCGCTGTCTCTTCCCCGTATACAACCGCTTCAATTTCTGGCCAGTCCATATAATCATATACTGTTTTGCTCATAAGTCTCTCCATTTCCCCGCCAATTTTCACGGACTGTCGGATTTCCGGAAAATATGTTAATATTGTTATAATTTTCCCGTCAATCCGACCATAATTTTGATATTTCTATTTTACCATTTTAAGCGGGAAAAAGAAAGAAATTTGTTTGACAAATACACCCCTCTGCGTTAAATTATTGGTATATGATTTTGAAAACACCTAAGGAGGATTTTTCAATGAGTAATCGAAACTACGACGTAACTGCACTTGGCGAGCTTCTCATCGATTTCACAGAGAATGGAACCAGCGCGCAGGGCAACCCGATCATGGAAGCGAACCCGGGCGGAGCTCCATGTAATGTTCTGGCTATGCTTGAGCGCCTTGGCAAGAAGACCGCTTTTATCGGAAAAGTTGGAAAGGATATGTTCGGAAACCAGCTGAAGGCTGCTGTTGAAGAAGTTGGAATTGATACAAGAGCTCTTATTATGGATGAAGAAGTACATACCACACTGGCATTTGTCCACACCTATCCGGATGGAGACAGAGACTTCTCTTTCTATCGTAATCCAGGTGCTGACATGATGCTGACTATGGATGAGGTTCCGGACGACCTGATCCGCGATTCCCGCATTTTCCATTTCGGAACTCTCTCTTCTACCCATGAGGGCGTACGTGAAGCTACACGTCATGCCATTGAGGTAGCAAAAGAAGCCGGCTGTATCATCACCTTTGACCCGAATCTGCGCCCGCCACTCTGGAAATCCCTTGAGGATGCCCGTGTCGAGATTGAGTACGGTCTTACCAAATGTGACGTTCTGAAGATTTCTGACAACGAAGTGGAATTCCTTTTCGATACCACAGACTACGACAAGGGTGCTGCACTGATCGAAGAGAAATATCACATTCCGCTGGTTCTTATCACCATGGGTAAAGACGGAAGCCGCGCTTATTACAAGGGACGCCGCGTAGAATGCGCTCCATTCCTTCAGGAGCACACCATTGAGACCACAGGTGCCGGAGACACCTTCTGTGCCAGCATCCTGAACTATGTTCTGGAGCACGGTCTTAAGGATCTTACAGATGAGAATCTTATGGAAATGCTTACCTTTGCTAACGCAGGCGCTTCCCTTATTACTACCCGCAAGGGTGCTCTCCGTGTCATGCCAACTCGCGAAGAAGTTAAGGAATTTATTGCAAAGAGCGGCAGATAAATATGTAGCTTTGAATCGCAATTTTTAATTAAAGCAAAAACAGGAATCGCTAATCTGAAATTTAGTGGTTCCTGTTTTATTATTAGAATATTTTATATATTATTGTTAAATTTCTCAGTTGTGTTCTTCTATCATAACTGTTATAATCATCGTATGGGTGTTGCCATAACGGTAGGCGGTTAGTCCTTCAACAGAGGGACTGTGACCCTCTGATTACATAGAAACCCTGAAAGGGAATTCAGTGGAAAGGAGGGCTAGGCCAATGAGTATTATTGACTTTATAGCAGTTGTAAGCTTCGGCTTAACCTGTTTTACAATAGGATACACATTGGGTAAAGATGTAAATAATACACAAAAATAGCCGCCCTGTCTGTAAACTAAGCGGCAATTTTTGCTAACAAGTATATGGACTAACCGTCTATCGGCAACACTCTTTTTCTATACTTATATTAACATTCTGTTGTCTTAATGTCAATTATCTGTATTTGAATTTATTTCACCACGCGAACCTTTGAAACACCTTCAATGGCCTTCAGCGCATCCAGTGCCTCTGCGGAAGCTGCACTCTCCAGATCGATCAGAGTATACGCATACTCACCTTTACTCTTGTTGGTCATGTCTGCAATGTTCAGGCCCTCAGCACCAAGAATCTTGGTCAGCTGGCTGATCATGTTAGGAATGTTCTTATGTGTAATGGCAATACGTCCAACCGCTACGCAGGTACCCATATCACAGTTCGGGAAGTTTACGGAGTTTTTGATATTACCATTCTCAAGGAAATCACGAACCTCCTTCACAGCCATAACTGCACAGTTCTCCTCAGATTCCTCTGTGGAGGCGCCAAGATGAGGAGTTACCAGAATGCCCTCATGACCTGCAACTGTATGGTTGGCAAAGTCTGTTACATACTTTTTCACCTTGCCGCTGTTCAGCGCCTCAATCAGCGCATCCTCGTCAACCAGAAGGTCACGGGCAAAGTTCAGAAGTACAACACCGTCTTTCATCTTATCAAAAGCCTCTTTGTTGATCATCTTCTTTGTGGAATCCAGAAGCGGTACATGTACAGTGATATAATCGCACTTGCTGTAAATCTCATCTAAGCTCTTGCTGTGCTTAATAGTACGGGAAAGGTTCCATGCTGCATCGATGGAAATGTATGGATCATATCCATAAACCTCCATCCCAAGGGAAGCTGCTGCATTTGCCACCATGCTTCCGATAGCACCAAGACCGATGATACCAAGCTTTTTGCCCATGATCTCACAGCCTGCAAACTGTTTCTTCTGTTTCTCAGCAAGCTTATCAATATCTTCCTGGTCTTTTTCTCTCTGTACCCACTCAATACCTCCCACAATGTCACGGGAAGCAAGAAGCATACCGGCAAGAACCAGCTCCTTTACACCATTTGCATTGGCTCCAGGAGTATTAAATACAACGATGCCTTTCTCTGCACACTCTTTCACCGGAATGTTATTGACTCCGGCTCCGGCACGTGCGATCACAGCAACACTCTCCGGCAGCTCCATGTCATGCATCTTGGCACTTCTTACAAGAACTGCCTGGCAGTCATCCAGAGTATCTGCTTTTTTATAATTATCATCAAAAATGTCCAGGCCTTTCTGGGCAATAGGATTCAGGCAATGATACTGAAACATCAGGCATTTTCCTCCTCAAACTTTTTCATGAATGCAACCAGCGCTTCCACACCAGCCTTTGGCATTGCGTTATAAATACTTGCTCTCATACCGCCAACAGTTCTGTGGCCTTTCAGGTTCACAAGACCTGCCTTGGCAGCCTCAGCAACGAATTTCGCATCCATCTCTTTATCTCCTGTTACAAAAGGAACATTCATAAGAGAACGGTCCTTCGGAACAACTGTGCCATGGAAAAGCTTGCTGGAATCAAGGAAATCGTAAAGGATCTTTGCTTTCTCCTCGTTGCGTTTCTTCATCTCTTCCAGACCGCCCATTTTCTTCAGCCATTTGAAAACTTTACCGCATACGTAGATGCAATATGCATTCGGTGTATTATAAAGGGAACCAGCGTCTGCATGTGTCTTATAGGTAAGCATGGTAGGTGTTCCCGGAAGAACATCCTCTGTGATCAGATCCTCGCGGATAATGGCGATTACCATACCTGCAGGTCCGATGTTCTTCTGAACGCCGCCATAAATAATACCGTATTTGCTCACATCAACCGGCTCGGAAAGGAAACAGGAGGATACATCTGCCACAAGTATTTTACCCTTTGTATTTGGAAGCTCTTTGAACTTGGTTCCATAAATGGTGTTGTTCTCACAGATATAAACATAGTCTGCATCCGGGCTGATCGGCAGATCGCTGCAATCCGGAATGTAGGAGAAGGTCTTATCCTCGGAAGAAGCAATCTTGTTCGCTTTTCCGTATTTCTGTGCTTCCTGGTATGCTTTCTTTGCCCACTGACCGGTTACAATGTAGTCAGCCACCTTATTTTTCATAAGGTTCATTGGGATCATGGCAAACTGCTGGGAAGCGCCGCCCTGAAGGAAAAGTACTTTATAGTTGTCCGGAATATTCATCAGCTCACGAAGGTCCTTCTCAGCTGTGTCGATGATTTCCTGGAATGCAGCACTTCTGTGGCTCATTTCCATAACGGACATGCCGGTACCATTGTAATCCATCATTTCATCTGCGACTTCTTTCAACACCTCTTCCGGAAGAACCGCCGGTCCTGCGGAAAAATTGTACACTCTGCTCATTTCTTCACATCCTCCTCATCAAATACCTCGTCTAAACTTGCTCCTGCAGGAACCATAGGATATACGCTTAAATCCTGGTCGATCCAGCAGTCGAGAACTACCGGGCCCTCTGATGAAAGCGCCATCTTAAGTGCAGGCTCTACTTCTTCCATCTTCGTAACGCGGATTGCTTTTGCTCCCATTGCTTCAGAAACTTTCACGAAGTCCACACCATCATTTAAGATGGTCTGAGAATATCTTTGTTCATAGAACAGAGTCTGCCACTGGCGTACCATTCCCAGAACATGATTGTTCAGAATGATCTGGACAAGAGGTTTGCCGCAGCGAACTGCCGTGGCAATCTCGTTCATGTTCATACGGAAACAGCCGTCTCCTGCTATATTTACCACGGTTTTGTCCGGGCAGCCCATCTTTGCTCCGATTGCTGCGCCAAGGCCGTAACCCATAGTACCAAGCCCTCCTGATGTCAGGAAGGTTCTCGGCTCCTTGAATTTGAAATACTGGGCAGCCCACATCTGGTGCTGTCCTACATCTGTGGAAACGATTGCATCTCCACCAGTCAGTTCATAAAGCTTCTGGATCACGTAGGGTCCGGTAAGCTGGGAATGATCGTAATTCAACGGATACTTAGCTTTCATATCCTGAATATGCTGTACCCATTCATCATGGCGCTTCTCCGGGATTTTCACAAGGAGAAGCTTCAGCACTTCCTTCAGATCTCCGATCACGGAAGCATCAACTGCAATATTCTTGTTGATCTCCGCTGCATCTACATCGATCTGCAGGATCTTTGCCTTCGGCGCGAAGGTCTTGGTATCTCCTGTCACACGGTCGCTGAAGCGTGCACCAAGAGTGATCAGAAGGTCACACTCGCACATTGCGTAGTTGGAAGTTTTGGTTCCATGCATTCCAACCGGACCTGTGTAAAGCTCATCCTCTCCGGAAAAAGCCCCTTTTCCCATAAGGCTGTCGCAGACCGGAGCCTGGATCTTGTGGGCAAGTGCACAGACTTCTTCAGATGCATCTGCGATCACAGCACCGCCGCCAACAAAAATAAATGGCTTTTTCGCTGCTGCGATCATCTGGGCTGCTGTATCCACATCCTTCGGACGGATGGTGTCAACCTTCGGCTCTACGGCTGTGATGGTGTGACGGATATATTCACATTTTGCTGCGGTTACGTCCTTTGGCACATCTACGAGTACCGGACCAGGACGACCGCTTTTGGCGATGATAAAAGCTTTGCGGATGGTGTCTGCAAGCTTTGTTACATCTTTGACAATATAGCTGTGTTTTGTCACAGGCATTACAATGCCTGCGATATCAACTTCCTGGAAGGAATCTTTTCCAAGAAGGGCAGTTCCAACATTACAGGTAATTGCTACCACAGGAACAGAGTCCATACACGCGGTGGCAATTCCGGTTACCAGGTTGGTTGCACCTGGGCCGGAAGTTGCCAGACACACTCCGACCTTTCCTGTCGCACGGGCGTAACCGTCTGCCGCGTGGGAAGCTCCCTGCTCATGGGAAGTAAGTACATGTTTAATTTTATCACTGTATCGGTAAAGGGCGTCATAAACGTTCAGAATAGCTCCGCCTGGATATCCGAAAACGGTATCCACACTTTGCTCCAGCAAACATTCTATGATGATCTCCGCTCCTGTAAGCTGCAATTTCATTTCCTCCTGGTATATTATACTGTAAAAATCCCGGACATTTGCTATGAAAGAACCATGCTTTCATGAACCATAATTCCATTCACATGTCCGGATAAGAATCTTATTATTTTGCTTTCGGAACCTCGAGGATCGCACCGCGGTTTCCGGAAGTAACCATTGCTGCATATCTTGCCAGGTATCCGGTTGTAACCTTCGGCTCTCTCGGCTGCCATTTTGTTTTTCTTGCTGCAAGCTCTTCATCCGAAACCTTCAGTTCCAGTTTCAGTTCCGGAATATTGATGCTGATGATATCCCCTTCCTCAACAAGGGCGATGGGACCGCCTACTGCTGCCTCCGGTGAAACATGTCCAATGGAAGCGCCTCTGGACGCACCGCTGAAACGTCCGTCTGTAATAAGTGCTACAGAAGAACCAAGTCCCATACCTGCGATTGCAGAAGTAGGATTCAGCATTTCTCTCATTCCAGGACCCCCCTTCGGTCCCTCATAACGGATGACAACAACGTCACCTTCTACGATCTTTCCGCCTTTGATTGCCGCAATCGCGTCTTCCTCGCAGTCAAATACTCTTGCAGGTCCTTCATGAACCATCATCTCAGCAACAACTGCGGAACGTTTCACAACACTTCCATCTGGTGCAAGGTTGCCCCGAAGTACAGCAAGTCCGCCTGTGGTGCTGTATGGATTGTCGATCGGGCGGATTACTTCCGGGTTCAGGTTTACACAGTCCTTGATATTCTCGCCTACTGTTTTTCCGGTTACAGTCATGCACTCTGTGTGAAGGAGTCCCTTCTTATTCAGCTCGTTCATAACTGCGTATACGCCGCCTGCTTCGTTCAGGTCTTCCATGTAGGTAGGGCCTGCAGGTGCAAGGTGGCAGATGTTCGGAGTCTTTGCACTGATTTCATTTGCAAAGCTGATATCGAAATCCCAGCCAATCTCATGTGCAATTGCCGGAAGATGAAGCATACTGTTGGTAGAACAGCCAAGTGCCATATCTACGGTAAGGGCATTTAAAATTGCCTCTTTGGTCATGATATCTCTTGGACGGATGTTGCGGCGGTACATTTCCATAACCTGCATTCCTGCATGCTTTGCAAGACGGATACGCTCGGAATATACAGCCGGGATGGTTCCGTTTCCTTTCAGTCCCATACCAAGAACCTCAGTAAGGCAGTTCATACTGTTTGCAGTGTACATACCGGAACAGGAACCGCAGGTCGGACATGTTTTGTTCTCACACTCAGTCAGGCCTTCCTCTGTAAGCTTGCCTGCTGCGTAAGCACCAACAGCCTCAAACATGCTGGAAAGACTTGTCTTGTGTCCGTTTAAGTGACCAGCCAGCATCGGGCCTCCGCTTACGAATACGGTAGGAACGTTGATTCTGGCTGCTGCCATCAGAAGTCCCGGTACGTTCTTGTCACAGTTCGGGATCATAACAAGAGCGTCAAACTGGTGAGCCAGTGCCATGGCCTCTGTAGAATCTGCGATCAGGTCTCTTGTTACAAGGGAATATTTCATACCGATATGTCCCATTGCAATACCATCACAGACAGCGATTGCAGGGAACATGACCGGAGTTCCTCCAGCCATTGCCACGCCAAGCTTTACAGCCTGTGCGATTTTATCCAGGTTCATGTGGCCTGGTACAATCTCATTGTAGGAACAAACGATTCCTACTAATGGACGCTCCATTTCTTCTTTTGTCATTCCAAGGGCATTGAACAGGGAACGGTGAGGTGCCTGCTGTGTGCCTGTTTTTACTGCGTCACTTCTCATAACTTGTATCTCCTTTTTGCTTCATAGCCGGGAAAAATGATCCATTTGCTTTTTGTTTATTTCGAATTCTAAATTTCCTTAGCGATCAGGTCACCCATCTCTTTCGTTCCAACCAGAGTGCATCCCTCAGACATAATGTCACCGGTACGGTATCCGGCAGTCAGAACCTTCTGTACAGCAGCCTCAACTGCATTTGCTTCCTCATCCAGATCCAGGGAAAAACGAAGCATCATGGCTGCGGAAAGGATGGTTGCGATCGGGTTGGCCTTATTCTGACCTGCAATATCAGGTGCAGAGCCATGGCTTGGCTCGTAAAGACCAAATCTGGTCTCGTTCAGGCTGGCAGAGGAAAGCATTCCGATAGAACCGGTAACCATACTTGCCTCATCAGAAAGAATATCACCGAACATATTCTCAGTGAGAATAACATCGAACTGCTTGGGATCTCTCACCAGCTGCATTGCACAGTTGTCAACCAGCATATGCTCAAGAGTAACTTCCGGGTAATCCTTCGCTACTTCTTCTACCACTTTTCTCCAAAGTCTGGAGGAATCCAGAACATTCGCCTTGTCAACGCTTGTTACTTTTTTGCGGCGTTTCATGGCAATGTCAAATGCTTTGATGGCAATTCTGCGAATCTCGTTTTCGTTGTAGGAAAGGGTATCGATGGCTTTCTTTACACCGTTCTCTTCTACTGTTTTTCTCTCGCCAAAATAAAGACCACCTGTAAGCTCTCGTACGATGATCATGTCAAATCCGTCTCCAATGATCTCATCGCGAAGAGGGCATGCTGCACGAAGTTCGTTGTATAAATATGCAGGGCGAAGGTTTGCAAAAAGATTCAGTGCCTTACGAATGGCAAGAAGTCCTGCCTCCGGGCGTTTGGATGGCTCCAGCTTATACCATGGGGATGTCTTGGCATCTCCACCGATAGAGCCCATAAGAACTGCATCAGAAGCTTTCGCTGTAGCGATTGCCTCGTCTGTAAGCGGTACTCCATGTACATCAATGGAAGCTCCGCCTAAAAGTACTTCAGAATAAGAAAAAGTATGTCCATATTTCTCACATACTTTGTCCAGAACTTTTTTTGCTTCTGCAACGATTTCCGGACCGATTCCGTCTCCAGGAATCAGTGAAATGTTGTAATTCATAATAATTTCCTCTCCTTCGTTTCTGAATGCCAGCGGAAAATCACCTCTCGCCTGACACCAATGGATAATTGTTATTATAATAACGCACTTTCTTTAATATTTCAACATGTTAAAGTAAAAAACTGTCAAAAAACTGCCTTTTTCCCATTCTCAAAACATTCACGGAAGAAAAAAGGCCCCATCCCTTTCTGGAATGAAGCCTGTTCTTAGTTTCTGTCATATTCGGATGAATCTGATTATGCAGAAGCCTGCTCTGCTTTCTCAACTTCGGCAATTGCCTGTTTCCTCATTGGGATACGGCAGTTCTTATTGTTACCGAACTCTACGATCACGTCTTCTTCTGTCATGTCGATGATGACACCGTAGAAGCCGCTTGTAGTTACAATACTGTCACCTACAGCCATATCGCTGAGCATCGCCTGTACTCTCTTCTGCTCTTTCTTCTGAGGTCTGATCATCAGAAAATACATAATACCGAAAAGTACAACCAGCCATACGATGGTAAATCCCATACTCATTCCGCTTGATGCGTCCATTTGCTATTCCTCCTGTATCTTACTATCACGCCCTGTCTTTTCACCAGCGCATTATAGTATATAATACACAAAATAATTTGATTCTTCAAGTATTTTTCCGATTTTTTATATTAATTTCATTTACTGTATCTGCTGTTAATTTTTCCCTCTTCAAAACCAGCCAGACGCATTTCTTTATATTCTGCAAAATTGCCCTGATCCAGTGCATCCCGGATTTCCTCCATCAGGTGATTGTAGAAGTAAAGATTGTGAAGCACGCAAAGGCGCATTCCCAGCATTTCTTTCGCTTTCAGAAGGTGGCGGATATAGGCTCTGCTATAATGCTGACAGGCAGGACACTGGCATCCCTCTTCGATTGGGGACGGATCCAATTCATATTTCGCATTAAACAGATTCAGCTTGCCGCGATTGGTGTAAACATGTCCATGACGTCCGTTACGGCTTGGATATACGCAGTCAAAGAAGTCGATTCCTCTTGCGACTCCTTCCAGAATATTGGCAGGAGTACCTACTCCCATCAGATAGGTAGGTTTGTTCTGCGGAAGGTGAGGCACGACTTCGTCCAAAATATGATACATCTGCTCATGAGTTTCCCCAACTGCAAGACCGCCAACTGCGTAGCCGTCCAGATCCAGTTTGGAAATGGTATCTGCATGTGCAATACGGATATCTGCATAGATAGCCCCCTGATTGATTCCAAAAAGCAGCTGTTCTTTATTCACTGTATCCGGCAGACCGTTCAATCTGGCCATCTCTGCCTTGCAGCGCTCCAGCCATCTGGTAGTGCGATCTACAGAAGCTTGTACATATTCTCTGCTTGCCACACTGCTTGGACATTCGTCAAATGCCATGGCAATGGTAGAGCCCAGATTAGACTGGATCTGCATACTCTCCTCCGGTCCCATAAAAATCTTATGACCGTCAATATGGGACTGGAAATAAACGCCCTCTTCCTTGATCTTACGAAGTCCTGCCAGGGAAAACACCTGAAAGCCGCCGGAATCAGTGAGAATCGGTCTGTCCCAGACCATAAATTTGTGAAGTCCGCCAAATTCCTTGATCAGCTTGTCTCCTGTTCTTACATGGAGATGATAGGTATTGGAAAGCTCAACCTGAGTTCCGATATCCTTCAGATCCATGGTGGATACTGCACCCTTGATGGCTCCAACAGTTCCTACGTTCATAAACACAGGTGTCTGGATGGTTCCATGTACTGTCTCAAACTGGGCACGCTTGGCACGGCCTTCTGTTTTCATAAGTGTATATTTTGCCATATGTGAATCCTTTCTTTTTTAAGTCTTTATCTTCAAAAAAATTTCTGTTTCTGCTGCCCTGCAAAGATATTTTTCTTTTTACACTTACAAAAGAGTGTAAAACCACGGCAGAAAACTTCATATATTATAGCCCGAAATAACCGAAAATTCAACACTTGTGCGAAGAATCCTTGTTAAACTTTTACATTGTCATTTAAGCCGGGGTATCGTATAATATTACGGAATATTTGCATTTGAATTTTTCACATATAAATAAGAAGATTTAAGGTTACTGTTCACTGGTAACATTCCGCGAGGTGTTTTTTGTGAACAAAGTTCACAGAAAACCCGAGAGTTGCGGCGCGAAATCATGCAAAGCATGATTTCTGTGCATCGCGAAGCGTGTTA
Source organism: Ruminococcus sp. RTP21484sp1_RTP21281st1_A8_RTP21281_210402 (assembly GCF_040914025.1). Classification (NCBI taxonomy): domain Bacteria; kingdom Bacillati; phylum Bacillota; class Clostridia; order Eubacteriales; family Oscillospiraceae; genus Ruminococcus; species Ruminococcus sp. RTP21484sp1_RTP21281st1_A8_RTP21281_210402. The sequence continues at coordinate 74,689 of NZ_JBCPGE010000011.1, read as the reverse complement.
CTGTAAACGGAGTGAACAGTAACGATTTAAACACATATGCAACAGATGAGGAGGCATATTCTTTACATGAGCAACAAATATACATTAGGAATTGACATTGGTTCCACCACTGTCAAAATTGCAATACTTGATGAAAACGACACCCTACTTTTCGCAGATTACCAGCGTCATTTCGCCAACATCCAGGAAACACTGGCAGAGCTTCTGACGAAAGCTTATGGCAAACTTGGAGAGCTTACCCTTCATCCGGTGATCACAGGCTCCGGCGGACTTACCCTCGCCAACCACCTTGGCGTTCCTTTTGTACAGGAGGTAATTGCGGTATCCACTTCTCTTCAGAAGATTGCGCCCCAGACGGATGTTGCCATCGAGCTTGGCGGTGAGGATGCCAAGATCATCTACTTCGAAGGCGGCAATATTGAACAGCGTATGAATGGTATCTGTGCAGGAGGTACCGGTTCTTTCATCGATCAGATGGCATCCTTGCTTCAGACTGATGCTACCGGACTGAACGAATACGCGAAGAATTACAAAGCGCTTTACCCCATCGCAGCCCGCTGCGGCGTATTTGCCAAGACTGACATCCAGCCTCTGATCAACGATGGTGCCACCAAGGAGGATCTTTCCGCTTCCATTTTCCAGGCAGTTGTAAACCAGACCATTTCCGGTCTTGCCTGCGGCAAGCCGATCCGCGGTCATGTTGCATTTCTCGGCGGTCCCCTTCACTTTCTGGATCAGCTGAAGGCTGCCTTTATCCGTACCCTGAAGCTGGATGACGAGCACGCTATCACACCTGAGAATTCCCATCTTTTCGCAGCTATGGGTTCTGCTATGAATGCGAAGGATGAGGTAACCGTTTCCCTTACAGATATGACAAACCGCCTGAAGAACTCCATCAAACTGGATTTCGAGGTGGAACGTATGGAGCCTCTGTTTGCCACGGAGGAAGACTATGAGGCATTTAACAAGCGTCAGAGTGCCTATCAGGTAAAGAAGGGTGACCTTTCCCAGTATCACGGCAACTGCTATCTGGGTATTGATGCAGGTTCCACCACCACCAAGACTGCTCTTGTAGGTGAGGACGGAACCCTGCTTTACTCCTTCTACAGCAATAATAACGGAAGCCCGCTTAAGACAGCCATCCGTTCTATCCAGGAGATCTACAGCATTCTTCCGGAGGATGCACACATTACATTTTCCTGTTCCACAGGCTACGGCGAGGCTCTGATGAAGGCCGCTCTTCTGCTGGATGAGGGGGAAGTTGAGACCGTTTCCCATTACTATGCAGCAGCTTTCTTCGACCCGGAGGTTGACTGTATCGTCGATATCGGCGGACAGGATATGAAATGCATCAAGATCCGTAATCAGACCGTAGACAGCGTACAGCTGAACGAGGCATGTTCCTCCGGATGCGGTTCCTTTATCGAAACTTTCGCCAAGTCTCTGAACTACTCCGTACAGGACTTTGCTAAGGCCGCTCTTTTTGCGGAGCACCCCATTGACCTTGGAACAAGATGTACCGTATTTATGAACTCCAAGGTAAAGCAGGCCCAGAAGGAAGGTGCATCCGTAGCTGATATTTCCGCAGGTCTTGCATACTCTGTTATCAAGAATGCGCTTTACAAGGTTATCAAGGTTTCCGATGCCAAAGAGCTGGGACGTCATATTGTAGTACAGGGTGGAACCTTCTACAACGACGGTGTTCTTCGAAGCTTTGAGCGCATTGCAGGCTGTGAAGCTATTCGTCCTGACATTGCCGGTATTATGGGCGCTTTCGGTGCTGCCCTCATTGCCAAGGAGCGCTACCATGCAGAAGGCCGTGAGACCACCATGCTTTCCATTGAAAAGATCAACGAGCTGAAATATACCACCTCCATGGCCAACTGCCACGGATGTACCAATAACTGCCGTCTTACCATCAACAAATTCACTGGCGGGCGTCAGTTTGTAAGCGGCAACCGCTGTGAGCGCGGTATTGGTAAGGAGAAGAATAAGGATCATATCCCCAACCTTTACGAATACAAGTACAAACGGCTTTTCTCCTATCCTCCTCTTTCACCGGATAAGGCTACCCGGGGAAAAGTTGGTATTCCGCGAGTTTTAAATATGTTTGAGAATTATCCTTTCTGGTATACCTTCTTTACTGAGCTGAAATATCAGGTAGTGCTTTCTCCTACCTCCACCAGAAAGATTTATGAACTGGGCATTGAATCCATTCCAAGTGAATCCGAGTGCTATCCGGCCAAGCTTGCCCACGGACATGTGACCTGGCTGATCAAAAATGGTGTGAAATTCATTTTCTACCCGTGTATCCCTTACGAGCGAAATGAATTCCCGGATGCAGTCAACCACTACAACTGCCCTATCGTTACCTCTTATGCAGAGAATATTAAGAACAATGTGGACGAGCTTCACGATCCGTCCATTACCTTTATGAATCCGTTCCTGGCCCTGACCTCTGAAGAGATCGTTACAAAGAGACTGACTGAGATTTTCCCGGATATCCCGGAATCTGAGGTGAAGGAAGCCGCTCACAAGGCATGGGAGGAAATGGCTGCCGTACATAAGGACATTGAGAAAAAAGGTGAGGAGACACTTCAGTACCTGAAGGAGACAGGCCGCCGGGGCATCGTTCTGGCTGGTCGTCCTTACCATATTGACCCTGAAATCCATCACGGTATCCCGGATCTGATCAACAGCTATGGTGTGGCAGTCCTCACTGAGGATTCTGTTTCCCATCTGGTACCTGTTGAGCGCCCGATTCGTGTCAATGACCAGTGGATGTACCACTCCAGACTGTATGCAGCAGCAAACTTTGTGAAAACCCGTGATGATCTGGATCTGATCCAGCTGAACTCCTTTGGCTGCGGACTTGACGCGGTCACCACCGATGAGGTTTATGAAATTCTGGATGGCAGCGGCAAGATTTATACTTGCCTGAAAATTGATGAGGTTAACAACCTTGGTGCCGCAAGAATCCGTGTCAGATCCCTTCTTGCAGCCCTCCGTGCAAAGGATGCACAGAAAAGGGAGCGCACCATTAAACCGTCCTCTATTGAAAAGGTTGCGTTTACCAAGGAGATGCGCAAGGATTACACCATCCTCTGCCCGCAGATGTCACCGGTGCACTTCTCCTTACTTGAGGCTGCTTTTAATGCAAACGGTTATCATCTGGAGGTGCTTCCAAATGACAACAAGCACGCCGTAGACGTAGGTCTGAAATATGTAAATAATGATGCCTGCTATCCTTCCCTGATCGTTGTGGGACAGATTATGGACGCTCTTTTATCAGGTAAATACGACCTGAACAAGACTGCCGTTATCATGTCCCAGACAGGCGGCGGATGCCGTGCATCCAACTATATTGCTTTTATCCGCCGTGCCCTTAAGAAAGCGGGAATGGAACAGGTTCCGGTTATCTCCCTTAACCTTAGCGGTCTGGAGAGCAACCCTGGATTTAAGCTTACTCTTCCGCTGGTGAAGGCTGTTGTGTATGCCGCTGTGTTTGGTGATATTCTTATGAAATGTATTTACCGCATGCGCCCATATGAACTGGAGAAGGGCATTGTAAACCGTAAGCACAAGATCTGGGAAAAACGTGTGATTGCATTTCTTACCGGCAGCTCATTAAGCCACAGCCAGTTTAAGAAAATGTGCCGGGAAATGGTTCACGATTTTGATACCATCCCGATCAGTGATGAGAAGAAGCCTCGTGTTGGTATTGTAGGTGAGATCCTGGTTAAATTCCTTCCGGCTGCAAACAATCACCTTGCAGAGCTTCTGGAAGCGGAAGGAGCTGAGCCTGTGGTGCCGGATCTGATCGACTTTATGTCCTACTGCTTCTACAATCAGAATTTCAAGGTCGACAATCTTGGATTTAAGAAATCCAAGGCATTCTTTGGAAATATAGGTATTAAGGCAATCGACTGGGTTCGTAAGACTGCAAATGAGGCACTTGCGGAAAGCCGTCATTTCCATCCAACCGCCGATATTCGCGATCTGGCGAAGATGGCACGCCCCATTGTTTCCGAGGGTAACCAGACTGGTGAGGGATGGTTCCTGACCGGTGAAATGATGGAGCTGATCCATGATGATGTTCCGAATATTGTTTGTATCCAGCCGTTCGGCTGCCTGCCGAACCACATTGTTGGCAAAGGTGTTATCAAAGAAATCCGCCGTCAGTATCCGAAGGCGAATATTGCAGCCATCGACTACGACCCGGGTGCAAGTGAGGTAAACCAGCTGAACCGAATTAAATTAATGCTTTCTACTGCACAGAAGAATTTGAAGACAGAAGAGGCGAAAAATAACAACTAGCCTCGGTTCGTATTCCGAAAAAATACAAAAAGAAAGCCCTCAGAGTTGCCGCTCTGAGGGCTTTCGTGCTACATACATTGAACATATCGCTTCTTTCTTGCCGAATGGCATTATAACCTATGCATATCTAAAAGTCAATATATTATAATTTTAATAGCATATTTAAAAACCATGTTCTAAAACGGCAGTTTCCCTGCAATTTTCTTCAGGTAGGCTCCGCCTGGCATCATGGCAAACTGCTCATCAGATGGCTTGCTTACTGCCAGATATACAATAAAATAGGCAGCCATTCCAAGAACCACTGCGATTCCAAGGCTGATGAAATTGGAATGGATCAGCTTATAAATTCCATAATAGGAAAAGCCTGCCACTACAGCCATAGGCACGGATGCCAGAAGCGGATTCAGGTATGCGCTTCTCCATGGATTTTTGTACTGCATATACTGTTTCATCGCCCGCTCGTTCAGCAGACACATGACTACCGCATAAATAATCATTGCCACTACAATAGCGTATACACCAAGGTCAGTTGCAAACAGCAGGATTGCCATGGCGATCACATCCACCACCAGGGCAATTGCCGCATTGATCATGGGGATATTGGGCTTTCCGATTCCCTGAAGCACACCATTGGAAATATTGGAATTTCCATTGAGAATGATGGTAATGACACCAAGCATCATCAGCTGAGCTGCTGCTCCCTCTGTTCGCGGAAACAAAAGTCTTGTAATCGGGCCGGCAAGAACTGCAAGCCCAACTGCACATGGAATGGAAATAAACATACTGATCCAGGTTGCGCGGTCGATCTTATCTCTGGCACTGTCCATATTCCTCTTGGCATACTGGGCAGAAACCTCCGGAATCATGGATGTGGGTGCTGTACTTGCAAGCGTAAGGGGAATATTGATCAGGGTCATATAATAGCCATATTCCGCGTAGAGACTTGTAATGGTATCATGGTCAATTCCCTTAAAGCCCTGAATGCCGGAATACATATAACTGTTAATAAAGCCGTTTACATTGTAAATAAAAGAGCTGAGGATGATCGGCATTACGATGAGAACGATATTCTTCATAACCTCACCGGTGGCCTCATCACGAGAATGGGTATCCCTTGCCAGTCTCTTTTTGATATTCTTTCGGTTTACCCAATATACAAAAAGCATGAAAAGTAATGCTGATGCAACTCCGGCACCGGTTCCCATAGTAGCTCCGGCAGCCCCCCAGGCATTTCGTACAGATTCTTCCGCACTACTGAATTTATTCAGCATGACAGTCGACATCAGGATTGCAAAAACCGCTACAAAACACTGTTCCACAATCTGTGACAATGAGGTAGGGAGCATGTTTCGATATGCCTGAAAATAACCTCGGAAGGTACCAAGAATTCCTGACAGGAAAATGGTTGGTGCCAGCATTTTCAGTGCAAGTCTGGCTCCGGACATGGATTCCGGCACCAGAATGGACGAACCAAAGAGACAGAAAAGCGCTACTACGCCCCCCATAATGATGACATATAAAAGTGCACAGTGAAATACCTTCTGGGCGTCTCTGTAACGTTTAAAAGCCAGCTTTTCTGCCATAATCTTGGATACTGCCTGCGGAATGCTGAAGGAAGCGATCATCAGCAGGATAAAGTAAACATTCTGGGCATAATTGAAAAGGCCCATACTGTTGTTTCCAAGAGTATTGGAAAGCGGACTTTTATAAAGCATTCCGATGATCTTGGAGATCAATGCCGCGATCATCAGGAATGAAGCATTTTTTACAAGTGTGTTATCGTTCTTTTTCCCCATTTCTTATTGTTCCTTTTTGATATTTTCAATCTGCCAGTCAATGGGGGCAAGCCCGTTTTTCTCCAGAAATTCATTGGTCTGGCTGAAATGCCTGCATCCGAAAAATCCTCTTGACGCAGACAGCGGGCTTGGATGTGCAGCTGTGAGTACCAGCTGCTTCGGATTGTTCAGCATTGCTTTTTTCATCTGGGCAGGTCTTCCCCAGAGAAGATATACGATCGGGCGGTCCTGATCATTCAGGGTCTGGATAACCGCATCGGTAAACTGTTCCCAGCCGATTCCTCTGTGTGAAAACGCCTGGTGGGCGCGGACGGTCAATACTGTGTTCAGAAGAAATACGCCTTGTTTTGCCCATTTTTCCAGGCAGCCGTTGTCAGGAATATAGCAGCCCAGGTCGCTGTGGAGTTCTTTATAAATGTTTACCAGAGACGGGGGAATGTCTATATCTTCTCTTACAGAGAAGCAAAGGCCATTGGCCTGTCCATCGTTATGATAGGGATCCTGACCCAGAATAACTACTTTTACATCGTTTAACGGTGTGTATTCGAAAGCATTAAACATATCCTGGGGCGGTGGGAATACTTTTCTGGTGCGGTATTCTTCCATTATTGTTTTATATAGTTTGGCATAATAGGGCTGATGAAATTCATTCTTCAGCGCGACCTGCCAGTCTCCTGATATCTGGCCCATTTTAATTACCACCTCATCTTGCGTATTTTATCGTAACTAGAGCCTTTTTCAAACACGCTCTAGTGAACTACCTTCGCAGCTGCATCGCAAAATAACACCTGCTGAATAGTTATTTTCTATCGTCTTACCGGAACACCTTTTTCAGCCAGGTAATCCTTCACCTGAGAAATTTCCAGTTCTTTATAGTGGAACAGGGAAGCTGCCAGAACTGCATCGGCACCGCCGTCGGTAAGGCCTTCGTAGAAGTGTTCCAGGGTACCGGCACCACCGGAAGCGATAACCGGGATGGATACGGCATCAGATACTGCGCGGGTTAATGGGATGTCGTAGCCAGCCTTGGTACCATCACAGTCCATGCTGGTAAGGAGGATTTCTCCTGCACCAAGGGCTTCTGCTTGCTTCGCCCACTCAATGGCATCAATGCCTGTATCCAAACGACCGCCATGCTTATAGATGTTCCAGCCGCCGTCAGGACGACGCTTAGCGTCAATGGCAACTACTACACACTGGCTGCCGAATTTATCTGCTGCCTCACGGATTAATTCCGGACGGTCAATGGCTGCGGAGTTTACAGAAATCTTGTCTGCACCTTCGCGGAGCAGCTTCCGGAAATCATCTACAGTACGGATCCCGCCGCCAACTGTAAATGGAATGAATACGTTGGCTGCAACTTTTCGCACCATATCTACTACTGTGTCACGCTGTTCACAGGAGGCTGTAATGTCAAGAAATACCACTTCATCTGCTCCTGCTGCGTCGTATGCTTTCGCAATTTCCACAGGATCTCCTGCATCCTTCAGGTCTACGAAATTAACACCTTTCACTACTCGTCCATTATTTACATCCAGACAGGGAATAATTCGCTTTGTAAACATAATTATGCCTCCTTCCCAAGCTTCGCAAAATTCTCCAGTATTTTCAGACCGTACTTGCTGCTCTTCTCCGGGTGGAACTGGCAGGCAAATATGTTGTCCTTTTCAACGGAGGCATGAATAGTTACGCCATACTGCGCAGTCGCCTTCACGATTTCAGGTTCTTTTGCCTGAAGGTAGTAGGAATGAACAAAGTAGACGTAAGTCTCTTCCGGAATTCCTTTAAACAGGCGGCCATCATTCTGAAGGTGAAGAGAATTCCATCCCATGTGAGGAATTTTAAGTCCAGGAGCCGGGGGAATCTTCACGATCTTACCTTTCAAAATTCCAAGTCCCTCCACTCCCGGAGTTTCGTCACTGGATTCGAAAAGGAGCTGCAGACCCAGACAGATTCCAAGGAATGGAGTTCCTTTCTCTGTAAGCTCCCGGATCACAGGAACAAGTCCGAATTTATTCAGATTATTCATGGCATCTCCAAAGCTTCCAACACCTGGAAGAATTACTTTATCTGCACTCAGTAATACCTGAGGATCTCTGGAAACTACAGTTTCCTCTCCAAGGTAATGAAGGGCTTTTTCCACACTTTTTATATTGCCTGCATCATAGTCAATTATTGCTATCATTCGGGCTCCTCCTGTTGTCTGTTTTTCGTCAATACTGCGTCTATTGTGTGCAGCATTTTCTGCCATCATATAAATGCTTTTAATCAGCAAATACTGCCTTCCCAAAGCACAATATTGCTGAACATACACTTTCATATTCTTACAGTATAACGCAAAAACAGGCGGTTGCAAAGAGCTAATTCCATGCTGCCGCCTGTTTTGTTAGTTTGTATTGTCTTTCCAGATTAACACTGTTTTTTTTATGAAAAATTACAATTATCTTCTCTTTCAAGCACCAGATTTCCAGCCTGAAGATTGACTATTTTTACTTTATTTCCGATCCAGGGTAAACCAGAATTCCACCCCGTTATCAAAGTTCTGAACACCGTACTGCTGATTCATACCTTCCATAATAGCCTTTACAATAGAAAGTCCGATTCCGCTTCCGCCATACTCTCTGGTGCGGGCTTTGTCTACCTTGTAGAACTTGTTCCACAGATTCGGGAGATCGGCTTCCGGGATTGGGGTTCCGGTATTAAATACCGTTACTTTCACTCTGTTTTCCTGTTTCTGGACTTTGATCTCCACAATTTTTTCTCCATCCAGATGATGCAAGGCATTGCTTACATAATTCGTCACAACTTCTTCTGTCTTAAACTCATCTGCCCAGACATAAAGAGGCTCTGTCTCATTAAAAATCACCCGGGCTTCTTTCTGCCTGATCATGATATCCATGGTGGAAAGAACGCCTTTGATCAATGCAGTCAGGTCAAAACGCTCCATAACAGCTGCGTCTTTTCCGGATTCCAGCTGATTCAGCGTAAGAAGATTCTTTACCAGCTTATTCATCTTGGCAGCTTCATCAATAATGACGTCACAGTAAAAATCCATGCTTTCCGGATCATCATTAATGTTCTCCTTCAGACCTTCTGCATACCCCTGCACAAGAGCAATGGGTGTCTTCAGCTCATGGGAAACATTATCCAGAAACTCTTTTCGCATTTCATCGATTTTCACCTTATTCTCAATATCCTTCTGCAGCTCATTGTTTGCAGATTTCAGCTCGGAAATAGTATGCTCCAGCTGACTGGACATCTTGTTAAAATTATCTCCCAGCACATCAATTTCATTGCCGGCCTTGCTTTTATATCTGGCTTCAAAATCAAGATCTGTCATCTTACGGGAAAGCTCCGTCAGCTCGGAAATAGGTCTGGTCAGCTTTCTGGTTACTGCCATAATACACATTCCACTTATAACAATAATGACAATTCCTACAAAGAAATAAAACTTATTGGAAATATTTGCGCTTTCCTGGATACTTTCCAGAGGGCTTCGGATCAGGAAATAATTGCCATTGTCAAATTTCCCCCAGCACTCTACATAATCCATGCCCACGAAACGGTCATATACCTGCTGAACCACACAGTTATCCGTCTGTTTCAGAATTGTGCCTTTTCCGTTATCCATGTCAAGATCACTGGCATAACCAAAAAACAGCTTGCTTCTCAGCTGATCTTCATTCTCCGGCCAGCACAGATATTTCGTATTATCCTCATTGACAACCACCCAGGTCAGATTATTCCTGGAGCTTTCCTGAATGATCTCAGAAGACAATTCTTCCTGCTCGCTTTCCACATCGTCCTCTGTCATAGAATCCGTGTTGATCTGACTCAGCACTTCCCTTGCTTCCAGAAGAGTTTCCGTCTTTTTTGACACATAATATTTTTCCAGAAATGCTCCGTTGATCATGGAAATCGTGAGAATGGAAAGGAATAAAAGACCTATAAATGTAAACGTGATCTGGTGCTTTATGGAGCGGATTTTCTTTGGCTTCTTTGATTTCTTCATCACTCTACCTCAAACTTGTAACCCATTCCCCATACGGTCTTGATGTACTCACCTTTATCCCCCATTTTACTTCTTAATTTCTTCACATGTGTGTCAATGGTTCTGGCATCTCCGAAATAATCATAATTCCAAACAGAATTAAGGATTTTTTCCCTGGAAAGAGCAATTCCCTGATTTTCCAAAAAGTAAGTAAGAAGCTCAAATTCCTTAAAGCTAAGATCCATAGGCTTGTCATCGACTGTTGCAAGATGGGCAGCCTTATCGATCACAATTCCCCCTGCGCTGAGCACATCTTCCGCTCCGGTCTGTCCGGTACGGCGAAGGATAGCTTCTACTCTGGCTACCAAGATCTTCGGGCTGAATGGCTTGGAAATATACTCATCCACACCCAGGTCAAAACCAAGAAGCTCATCACGCTCATCTCCTCTTGCTGTCAGCATGATGATCGGTACTTTAGAATTCTTGCGCACCTCACGGCATACTTCCCAGCCGTCCATCTTTGGCATCATTACATCCAGGATGATCAGGGCAATATCTTTTTCCTTATAAAAGATATCCATGGCTTCCTCGCCATCTCCTGCTTCCAGCACCTGAAAATTCTTCTTTGTTAAAAAGTCTTTTACAAGCTTTCTCATTCGGCTTTCATCATCCACTACAAGGATTTTTAATGTATCCATATCTTGTCCTCCCTTTTTGGTCAACCTCATTTATCGCATGGTTTTTATACCTTTTTGTACGATTTACCTGTATCTTAACACAGGGGTATGATGATTTTGTGAACGCCAGCACATTTTCTTACAGATGACTTTTTTTCTGTTTTGTGCTATGCTAGAGCGTGTTTAAAAAAGGCTTTCTGCAAGATGTGCGTCACAATTTGTGGGAGATTTCGCTCGGATGAGGGCGCCGTAGCGGGCTACGGCAACCGAATTCGGGTGAAATCTCCCGCAAAGTGGGGCGTGCAGGTTGCGGGAATGATTTTTCAAACACGCTCTAAGTACAGTGTAAAATATAAATCAATTTTTGAAAAGAGGGAATTCACATGCGTCAGGAAAGTTTTAAAATGGAGCGTCCGGGACTGGTGAAACCGGGAGATAAGATTCAGATCACGGAATATCAGTCCTACATGAACTACAGCTATATCATTGAGCCTGCTGTAGCCATGTCCGGCTGCTATCCGAACTCACAGAGAATCAAGGCAAAGGAAGGAACCATTGTCAGTGTGGAAAAGGCACCGCTTAGTGGGTATGTGGTGATTGCGGAATTTGAGGAATAGCTACATTTAGTCAGGGACTCCCCAAAGGGGGCCCTGACTGATTTTCACTTTTTCTGAAATTTCTCAATCACACACTCCACACTCATGCGTCTTTGTTTACATCATATTTATTTAAATATTCTCTGTAAGAAAAATCCTCGACTACTTTTCAGTAGCCGGAGCACCTTGACAATTCACATATGATTGATTTGATTCGTTTGCACGACGTTCGATCTCAGCTTTGACAGTTTCGTTCCATGGCGCCAGAAGTTCTAATTCATCATCACTCATCCAATCATCAGGCAGTTTTTCCAGCAGATAGGTAAGATAATGATAGACGTTTACTCCATTGGCTTTTGCCATTTCTACCATTGTGTACACAATAGCGCTGGCCTGGGCTCCGCTTGGTGTGTCACAGAACAGCCAGTTTTTACGGTTATGTGCTTAAGAACATAACCGTAATTATGTGCCGAACTTAGTTATGTGCTCTTAACATATTTCAAGAAAAATGTCATAGTTAAAAGAAACTGTCGAAGAGCTGCATAAACAGTATTCACAGACTCAAGACACATGCTCACCTGTTGAAGAAGGTACTGATAATTCCAAATCGACCGAAGACACTGATAACCAAAAATAACCGTCATTACGATCGTTGTCACCTCCTTTCTCTCTTGGTTCGTTGTCAGTTGCAAACATCATTGACTTGTCTGCCATCTGCTGATTTGTATAACCAAATCTGGCTTGTTCCGCTTCTAAATTTCTAAACATCTCATTTCCTCCTTTCGCTTATTTGCGTTTTGCAAACTGAAATTATACTATAATTTCTATTTGCAAATTTATCAATACTTTTCTTTTCATTTTGCAAACTTTTCTGTTGACAGTTTTTTCAATATGCAACTATAATCGAATTATCAGGAGGTACCAATTATGGGTGACAATTTTAATGACAATTTAAAAGAAGCTCGCTTAAGATCTGGATTATCCCAGAAAGAAGTGGCAGAAAATATTGGCGTAGCAAAATCTACATATTCATTATATGAGAGTGGAAATAGAGAACCAAACGTAAATACAATAAAGAAAATTGCTGATTGCTTAAATGTTTCTGCTGATACTCTCCTCGGACTTAATGACGAACTTACCACTCTTGCCGCTCATTTTGATGGCAAAGAATACACCGAAGACGAATTGAATGAAATTCGCCAGTTTGCTGAATTTGTGAAAAACAAAAGGAAATAATCGGCATATCTGCCAGAATGTACATTGACAATATAATATATTTACCCAGGGAACTGTTGGGGTGTTATGTCAGCCGCCGGACACTTTTGTGAAAGGAGGCTGGTGCTGATGGTTACATACAGTGATTTATTTACTTTTGTAATTATGCTTTGTGCAGTCATAACTCTTGTTATTACTTTTTCGCATAAAAAATAGCGCCCCTGCTCTGGTAAAGTAAGGCGCTATTTTTAGCTGATGCTTTATCCGGCGGTCAGGTGTGCACTGACCAACGGTTCTCTTGTTAAATATATTATATGTCACTCCGAAATATTTGTCAATTTTCTTTTTGTGGAAGCAACTGTACAGATTTTTGTACACGTATTGAGATATACTAAAGCGGGAGGTGTTTACATGAGCACATATGAGGAATTACAAGACCAGACCTGCGCGGACGGTATAGACGTAATGGACTATAAATTTAATAGTCCAAACATAAAAGGCTTATATTGTAACAGCACTGTAACAATCAATAAGTCCATTTGAAGGAATGGTTATACCATTCCGTTTTCATGATCTCCGACACCCGTATGTCAAGCCCAAGACAAAAAATATAATTCTGAAAAGCAGAAATCCAAGCTACCAACATAGATTTGATAGCTTGAAATCGCTACTTTTTACTCACTATCTATACGAGTAGAACATAATAGGCAGAAACATTATTCTTCAAACAAAACACATATATTTTAATGAGAAAAATCAAAAAACAAATGATGTATGGTTATTTCCTGATTATCAAGATTCCGCATATGCTGTGAAGAGTACTGCGGTTCCATATAGCGTAACTCGCGGGACAAATTGCTTACTGGCGTAACTTTTGCAATTTCAGAAACAAGTTCGTTTACAATTTCTGGAATCTTGCCACTTAACACATACCCAATAATTGAAGATTCTGATGACTGTGAACCATACCGTCCTGAGATATAATTTTTAACTCCTGTCTCAACATATCTTTTGATTTTATCTTTCTTATGATTATATAGATTCTTGCATTCTGCGCCAAAATAACTGTTTGAAGTATCCCAATCACGAAAACAAAAATCAATGGTGGGCTTATATCCACGCTTCTTTTTTAATGTAGGATCTTGATATTGATGTACTGGGCCAATGCTGTTTATTCGTAGAATAGTAGCTCTATTTTCACTGGTCCATCGTAGCGATATTTTCCCATACCATTCCTGTGTAATATCATCTTCTTCAGTGTTTTCAGTGATGGTAATGCTTGTATCGGCAATCATGTCATGATACCCCTGCCATAGAGTCAATAATATTTCGTTGATACCAGCAGGACCAAGTCGCTTTGCCAAATCGTCCGGCACAGCTGAAGATGCTGTTATATTTCTTATACTGCTCATAAAATCACCTCCATGCTTTGGAAATATCTTCGAATATTTCATCTGCATCTCTGCAGGCAGCAGAATATGTCCAATATTTGCGTTGCGCTGGTTTAACAATGAAAATCTTTTCTCTCTGATAAATACGGAGGTTTCTTCTCACGAAAACCATTTGTTGATTATCGACCAATGAACGGTCCAAGTTTAGGAGTATTTCATTAAGCTGATCATTGTTGGTTATAACATTTAGATCCTTTGTGGTGGAATGCTCAACATTTAACACAAGAACAGATAGTGGAGCATTGCCAAAATATAGGTCGCCAGAAAAGCCCATGCCAGTTCCAAATGTCCTAGTCAGTATCCCTTTTAGAGAAGCGTAATATAGTTTGTAGTTATCAATGCTCGGTCTGAAAAAAGATACTGAACGATTTTTATTTTTAAAATAGTCGTAAACATAGTCAATAACATCATCTATTTGGTAGCACTCATATTCCTTTAAACGATACATATTTCGTGCAAACTGTTCCAACAGGTAATTCTCTTTTGGTGAGTTTACTAATTTATCAAAGATGTTACAAGCTTCTGTGAGTTCAGCATCGTTGGGTTTGGGGATTGGCGTCTGCCAAATGTCCCCGGCCTCTAACTCGTCCCGTTCTACTAGCCACTTTCTATTTGTAAGTATATGATAATACGAAAATACTCTTGAACCTATTATCACGCTCAAGTACTTAAGCTGTTCAATTTCACCGTGAATTCCCAAAAGGCTATGGTTAAACACAGCATCATAATCCAACACTTCTGAAAGAAATGTTCCATTTTTATGGCTCTGTTTAATTATCAAATGTGGAGCAGCAAAAATCTCTCTAGCATTTTTGACAACGCACTCAAAGTCATGGAAATCAACTATCGGAAGTTCGTCGGATGAAACATAATATGGTTTAAAGGATTTTGCTTCTATCAATGGAAGACCTGTGAAGTCATAACATTGATGTTTCCGATTTCCTCTTTTGAACCCTTCAGCAGTTGTCATGTGATTTTCTTCAATAAATGATGCCATAGGTGCAAAAGTACTTTGCATTTTTCCTATTAATTCAAGATCTCTAGGTGCTCCCCACATTGCAATTTTCCAGATTCTATCGTCATCAATAATGTCATGCGGAATTCTACATATATCGGTAGGATCAATAGAAAACTTCCTGGTATCTTCAATTGTATAAATTGGCTTTGGTGTACAATAAATTATTGGTTGCTTGAGCTCTTCCCTTTTGGGAGTATAGATAATGGCAGCAGCGGGTCCACTAGCGTGATCAAATAAAAATTTTCTATATACTGATAAATTTATAATCGCTAGAACATTGTTATCCGAAAAAAGATTTGCTCTATACATCCTACTTTTATCAGACCTATTAAAAAGCAATCCCTTACTAGGCATAAGGAGACAGATAATTCCGTTTTGTTTGCACAACTCTGAACACTTGATAGAAAATGCCTGTGCAATTTGCTTATCACCTATAACACGATTTACTTTCTTCAAGTACTCTTTCGTTTTTTCGGTAATGTTACTCTGCCAAGGTGGATTACCAACAATGACATCATATCTTTCTTTATTAAAAGACTTATCCTCATCGAAAAAATCACTTGAAATCAAGTTCTTACCTAATAGAGAAGGAAATGAAAGCTTATCCCAGATGCTTCGTGGGTCTAGGAAGTCACACATTGCTAAACTAAGGCTAAACGAGGCGACTCGAATTGCCTCTTCATTAATATCTACACCAAAAATACTATTTTTCAAGAGAAGATTTAGTCGATCACAGGTGATTGCTTGAACAGCGTTTTGTGACATCCATCTACAAACCAGTCTTCTATATGCTTCAACTAAAAAAATGCCCGAACCGCATGATGGATCAAAAAATGATATATCTTTATATTCGCCTTCCCAAGGATACACTTCATCCATGACCAAGTTGACAAGATGGAGAGGTGTATAATATGTTCCTTTCTCATCCTCTTCGTCTGACAAATGAAAAAATAACTCGTAGATACTACTGATTAACTGAATGGGGATAATGTCAAAACTATAAAGCGGCCATAAGGTAAGTTGTCTGCTCTCCAATTCGCTGTTACCTAAAATAAATGTGCGAAGCTCATCCAAATCATCTTGAGTAATGATCTCTGTTTCAATTTCTGAGACTTGCAGCGTATCACCATTAAATTTGTCTTTAAGTGTTAAAAATAAGTTATAAGTTGCTTCTTTACTGTTCAGCACATCAGTATACCATTTCGCTGACTCCATAAAATTGCAATAAAAATCTTGTGGAAATACGGTTTCTCCGTTTGAATCTTTTCGTTCTTCCAGATATTTAATAAAAATCGACCGGCTGAGCAAAGCGTGAACTACACCCGTAATTATTTCTTTGCTCTTATCGCATCTTTTACTGATTTGATTGATCAATGTTCTGCGCATTATTCTCAAATTTGATATTAGTGTGGCATCAACTCGATTTTGAGCATTAAACCTCGTCATGCTTTGACGCCAGTATTCGCCACTTTCAAGCAAGGAACGATGATACTTCTTTAAGGCAAGTTGCTGTGAAACCAATCCATCTGTTAAACTTAACGTTTCAATTATCCCTGCAGTAGGATCAAGATTTCCATTCTCAATGACTTGCGGTGTTTCATAGTTGTTATAAATCAAAATTTCATCTGGAGTCACCACGAATAACAACGGAGCCTCTCCGAGATTCCAAGAAAGACGATGTAACTCTGCGACTTGTTTCGCATCATATTTTTGAATAACGGAAAAATAGATAAGCGGAACTTTAGCAATTCCGTTTACATCGCGAAGAAAATATACAGCGTCAATTCCTATCTTTTCATGAACTTGTGTATAAAATAGTCTTTGAAAGGAAGTCATGCTCTGCAAATTGTCTTCTGTAGCCAAACCAGTACCGCTATTTATATCAAGGCATTCGAATATGCCATTTAGTAATTCACTCATATTTCTGCCTCCACATTATTTTTCCAACTAGTTACATGTTACTTGATTGATACTTGGTAAAGTAAATATAAAATCAAGACAAGTATATTCCCATATTCGATTTCTCGTGCTATTGTTTCTTTGCATAATTATATTATATTTTTTCAATGTAGCAAATGCCTTAGAAACTGAATTATATGATAAGTTTAAATGCTCTGCTGTAATAGGAATACTGGTAACAGGAGATACTTTAAGGTATTCATACACACTCCAAACACTTTTTGTTTTCGGTACTTTGGCTCTTAACTTTTCCTCATCTAGTTTAATTGTTTCTTCGTATTTTTTGAGCAGATCTACACTAGTTTGAGTTGCTTCATTGATAATCCGTATGAAATACTTGATCCAACGCACGTAACCGCCGCTGTATTGCGTTGAACTGAGTATATCAAAATACTCGTTTTTATTAAAGAATAGGTGCTCAGATAGACACAGCCCAGATAACGCTTTGCCTGCAATTTTTTTCAGTACCATGAATATTAGAATACGTCCAACAATTCCATTATATTTCTCAAATGGATGTATCATTTCAAATTGATAGTGTACTAACGCAGCTTGAATCAAAGGATCATCCTCACTGTCATAGAGGTAAGCAGAAATATCGGCCAATGATGGCAAAACATCTTCTGGAGCTGTTGGGTTATAGGTTTTTAAGTTTGATATTGCGCGTTGTAAAAATGTTTGGGTGTTGCGTATACTTATTTGTTGTTCTGCTTTATCACCATATAAAGCGAGGCTACATATTTTGCTATATTCCTGAGCTGCAAACTGCATATCTACGGCTGATTTATAAGCTGACATTAAATTTTTTATAGACTCTATATTACCCTTTCCAGCCTCTCTTTTAACTAATATATTTCTAAAATCTAATGCACCATAATAATCTATCATTTTGGAATAAGTGCATTCCTTTAAGAGCATCAATTCACAAAATGAGTTTTTATTTGGTGCATACTGAAGCAACCCTTCTAATAATCCAAGAGTGTGATATGTCTCAATCAAAAGCGCCATCAGTTCATCATCTATTTTGAAAAATGTATTACCTTTCAATGGACGCGGTGTGAAAGTATAGTATATAAAATTCAACTTTCCATTTTTTCTTTGTTCGGTGTAATCTCCTGTATATGGATGCATTTTTATCCCTCAGTATCTATTTTATTTATTTCAATTATAGCAGATAACTAAAAACAATAAAAGTGACATCACAGTATTAATTTCAATAATGCGCTAAAAAAATGAAATAAAATAACTAATTTAACTTTCATGACTTAGGCATTACTCTGCTTCGATCATGCACGCGATTGGTATTCTGGATCAGTACATTATGGCAAGAGGTGGATGGAAAACAGATACCGTTCTAAAGGCTGTATACAGAAATGTGATCAACGATGAGCAAAAGAAATTTACAGATAAAATTAATTCGCATTTCACAACTATGCAACACGAAAAAGAAAAAACGCCGTAAATACGGCGTTTTCACTATGGACCTGGCGGGAATTGAACCCGCGTCCGAAAGTCTATCCCTTGCGGCATCTCCCATCACAGTCGCTGTATTAACATTCCCTCCACAGCACGCCCACCGACAGGCTTACTGCTTCAGTAGCTTCATGATACATCTACCGGGGCAAAGCTTACCCGGCAAGGTTTCTCACAAGGTCGACACCAGACTCCTGAAGTGTGAGTGCAACAGGACTGACGGGCAGCACTTAGGCTGCCATTACTAACTGATCGTCAGCGTTTATATTTAGAATTTCCCGTTATTACGCAGTTCGGGAGACTGCGGATGGCTTCCACAACTTCAAAACCCCCGTCGAAACCAGTACAAGCCCTAATCGTATATAATAGGTATTGCTGGTGCGCAGACGAAGTTTGTGTAATTGTGCTTTCGCTGAGATATTATTATATGCATTTTTTGCAAAGTTGTCAAGATGGTGTTTTGCTATTTAGTGTGTTGGTCGTTATTCCGGACGCGATTTCACAATGTATATTCACCGCCGCGCGTCGCAACGTTCCGGCAAGCTAATGACTAACTACGACTAAGACGCTCAGGAAAGCCTTCGCGCCTAAGTCTCCGTAAGTCATGGATCTCGCCTCCACTAAAACCGCTCCTAAAATGCGCGGCTTGCGAATATACATTGCAAAATCGCTGGTTACTGGAAAGGGAAGAAAGAAACAGTAACGACAACAACGGGGGTGGGGTGAAGTAGTTGGTATCCCGCAACTATATTGTTTTTTCTAATCTATCGTTGTCAAGAAAGTGTAGGGAAACCAATCACTCCCCCTCCCCCTTCGTTAAAAGTTCTTACTAACCAGCAAGTCCCAGCCAGTACACAGCATTTGGGCAATGTGTATTACTCCAGCGAGCCATTTCAGGCGCGTTCTTAGCGTAAGCGAAATCCAGCGCTTACGAAGACTTATGCGTGAGGGCTCTCCCGAACGCATTAGTCGCAGTTAGCGATTAGTTCGCTGGAGCGTTGCGCCGGCGAGTGAGTAATACACATTGTCCAAATGCGTCCCTACTGAAGAACTTTTCAACACATTAAATAGCAAATTTCTAAAATTCCTGCTCCAACAGCTCCCCATCAATATATCTGGCCTTAATATTCCGGTCATCTCCGATGTAGCAGAAACGCTCCAGTTTCTCCTCTGCAGTCATTTTTGTCCATGGATCTTCCATATTATCAATCACAAGGGCATTAAATGCATACCCTTTTTCGAAAGAACCAACCTTACCGAATACACTTCCAGACTCTTTGGTTGCATGGTAGAATGCCTGTGTAATAGTAATGGTCTTACTCTCCTGTGGCTCGTAGAATTCTTTCAGCTTGGATAACTGTACGGCTCTTGCAACCTGGCGGTAGATGCCGATTCCATGGCCACCGGCAATGTCAGTTCCCATGGCAATTTTCAGTCCCTCAGCCTCCATATGCTGCAGCGGCATAATTCCTGCAATAATATTCACAGTGGCATCCGGGCAGTGAACAGAAAAGCTTCCATGTTTTTTCAGAATCCGCTTATCTTCCTCAGTTGGGAAAATAACATGGGCGAAAATAGACGGACCGTGATCCATCAGACCTGCGCGCTCATAAATTTCTGCGTCAGAACTATAGCCCGGAAACAGATTCAGAGCTTCCTGTGCCTCCCACAGAGACTCTACCAGATGAGTGTGCACACCACAATGATATTTTGCTGCCAGCTTGCCAAGACCATCGATCAGCGGCTTGCTGCAGGTCGGGGCAAAACGGGGAGCCAGAATGGTTTTCACCTTTTTGCTGCCCTCATGTTCTGCCAGATACTTCTCTGTTTCCTTCAGGGAATCCTCTGTGGTCTCGGTGAGAAATTCCGGAGAATTGCAGTCCATGTTCACCTTTCCCACATAACCATACATGCCTTTCTCTTCCATTTTATCAAAGAGATAGTTTGTGGCCTCACGGTGAATGGTTGCAAAAACATTGGCATGGAAGGTACCATGGCGGAGCATATCATCTACAAATGCATCGTAGCAGTTTTTTGCATACTCCATATTCTGGAAACGGGATTCCTGCGGAAATGTATAATGATTCAGCCAGTCGGAAAGCAGACAGTCCATACCGATTCCGCGCTGTACATACTGTGCTCCGTGTACATGAAGATCAGAAAAAGCCGGAATGATCAGCTTATCATCGTAATCTATAACCTCTGCGCCCTGATACTGCTCCGGAATCTTTTCACAGATCTGTGAAACCACTCCATCTTCTACAATTATATAACTGTTTTCGTGAATCTCTAACCTGTCTGCTGACGGTGTAAACAAAATATCTCCGTGGTAAATCTTTACTGCCATTTTTTGTCCCTCACATTCTTAATCATTGCATTTTTTCTCTTTCTCGCATCGCTTTTCCTCTATTTTGTATCTGCAATCCTGACCTCGATCCTGGTAGAATAATTATCATTATCCTGTTCCACAAACTGGTCGATGATATTCAGCGCCAGAATGGTATCCTCCAGATTCAGATTCCGTCCCCATTCCTTTATCCTTTTAAAGCTGTCCTGAATCTCTTCATATGCCCCTTTGTGATACCCCACAACATAGGTTCCTGCAGGAATCGTGCGTATCTCCGCATTTTCCTCTGGAACGGCATCTGTAAGAAGCGCTCCAAATTCCTTGCTATTTTCCCCATAAAATACAATGGTTGGATAAAAGTAGAAGGATTCGCCTGCATAAAGCTCCTCTTCTGCTCCGATGGGAATATATTTTCGCTCTGGATATTTCACCACCTGGATATTTTCGTAATCAATTCCTGCTTTCGAATCTTCAATAAACTGTATTTTTCGCAAAATCGCATGGTCGATCCGCATCATCTCTTCCCACTGGGCATGAATGGCTGCGGAACGCTCCTTCAGTCTTTTAAGCGCCTCATCAGGACTTTTTGTGTCCTGAAAATCCCGGACTGCCTCAATGGAATAACCCAGTTTTCGCATATAGCGGATGGATGCAAGCTTATAAGTCTGATCAAAACGATATTTCCGATATCCGTTTTTCGGGTCTCTGTAGCTGGGCTTCAGAATTCCGATTTTGTCATAATAATGCAGGGTCTGCACGTTCAATCCGAATAAGGTCGCCAGCTCATTTACATTCAGATACTCTTTATTTGCCATAGATACTCCTATCTTGAGCCTTTTACATAAGGCTTAGCAAGAGCTTCTGGTTCACTGTTCTTTCCGGCAGCCCCAAGCATTGCAATAAGGGTCAGCGCATATGGCAAAATTGCCAGAAGGAACGGGGAGATGGATACACCTATGGTCTGGAGACGAATCTGCAGGGCATTGGCTGCTCCGAACAAAAGAGCTGCTCCAAACATTCCAAAAGGTGTATATCGTCCAAGAATAACAGTTGCAAGAGCAATATAGCCACGGCCGGAAATCATATTTTCCGTAAAAACGCCAAGCTGTACCAGTACCAGATATGCACCGCCGATTCCTCCTAGGATTCCGTTGAACACCATCACGATCCAGCGGTATTTTTTCACCTGGATGCCGGCGGATTCTGCTGCACGCGGGTGCTCTCCCACTGCCATAAAAGACAGCCCCAGATTGGTTTTTTTGTAAAAAATCCAGGTAAGGATCAGGAGTACATAAAGGATATAGGTCAGAAAATCGCAGTTAAAAAATGCATCTCCGATCAGCGGAATCTTTGACAATCCTGGAATGGCAATGTTTGGGAAGGTCTCGATCTGCTGATAGCCCTGTCCATTTGACATTAATTTAAACAAAAAGCTGGTGACGCCAAGCATAAGCATGTTGATGGCAAGACCGGAAACAGACTGGTTCTGGATCAGTGTAATGGAAAGAAGTCCGTGAAGCAGACTGACTACAAGTCCTCCTGCCATACCGCACAGAAGTCCCACAAACAGATTGCCGGAATACCAGGCACCTGCAAAGGAAAAGAATGCACCGCTGAGCATAACACCTTCCATTCCGATATTCAGAATACCGGATTTTTCCGCAATGGTCTCACCAATTCCGCCATACATAAGCGGCACTGCCAGACGAACTGCTGCGGCCAGAAAAGCCGTCATAAAGCTTAAACTGAAAATCTGCTGAAGCATTACGCATTTCCTCCTTTTCCAACTTTTGCCTGTCTCTTTTTGAAATGGAACAGTTCTCTTCCCAGGATCAAAACAACAACCAGACCGATTAGAATGTTAACGATTGCAGACGGTACTCCAAGCTGTCTTTGCATGGAGCTTGCACCTACCTGCATTGCTGCATAAAGCACTGCCACAAAGAATACGCCAATAGGGTTGTTAAATGCCACAAGTGCGATCAAAACAGCCGTATAGCCACAGTTTGAGGAGATTCCCTCCAGAAGCTTTTTCTGAATGGCAAGAACCTCGATTCCACCTGCCA
The DNA here is from genome assembly GCF_040914025.1 of Ruminococcus sp. RTP21484sp1_RTP21281st1_A8_RTP21281_210402. Taxonomy (NCBI): domain Bacteria; kingdom Bacillati; phylum Bacillota; class Clostridia; order Eubacteriales; family Oscillospiraceae; genus Ruminococcus; species Ruminococcus sp. RTP21484sp1_RTP21281st1_A8_RTP21281_210402. The sequence continues at coordinate 51,783 of NZ_JBCPGE010000011.1, read as the reverse complement.
CTGCAGAAAGTCCGCCGCTTAAAAAGGCAGAAAGCACAATATTTTTCATAACAGAAATACCGTTGCAGGTGCTTCCACGTTTGTTCAGTCCAACTGCCTTCAATTCGTATCCCATAGTTGTTTTTTCCAGGAAAAACCATACTACAAGTACACAGATGATTGCGATCAGAATACCTGCATGAAAACGGGTTGCCCGGATCAGGGTTCCAAGCTGTACGGCTTTGTCAATTTTCGCAGACTGCGGAACATTTCCTTCCGGGTCCATCAAAAAAGAACGGACTGCATAGCCAAGAAAATTAATTGCAATATAATTCAGCATAATAGTGACAATAATTTCGGAAATATTGAATTTCGCTTTGCACACTGCTGCAATCAGCGCCCACACGCCACCTGCCAGAAATCCGATTACCAGGGAAAGGATAATTCTTGGTATTCCCGGAACAGCCGTCCAGTTCAGAGCTACCATGGTAGTTGCCATTGCCCCTACATAAAACTGTCCTTCTGCACCAATGTTGAAAAAGCCGGTACGATATGCTACTGCGCAGCCAAGACCTGTAAGGATCAGCGGGCATGCTTTTACAAAAATTTCTGCAAATCCTGCAGGTGTTCCAAAGATTCCACGGAAGAAAAGACCGTATGCTTCCATCGGGCTTGCGCCGCATGCAAGGATCAAAACCGTACCTGCCAGAATTGTAATCACAAGAATCAGAAGTACATCTGTAATCCCTCTTGTTCTTTTTTCCTTCTCCATTATCTTGCCTCCTCTTCTGAAATTCCGCCCATGAGAAGGCCGATTTTCTGTACAGTAGCTTCTTCTCTATTCAGGATTCCCACGATTTTTCCACCAAAAAGCACTGCGATCCTGTCACTTAACGCCATAATTTCTTCCAGGTCTGCGGATATCAGCATAACACCTTTTCCTGCATTTCTCTGATCTATAAGCTGCTGACGGACAAATTCTGTAGCACCGATGTCAAGACCTCTGGTAGGCTGACTTGCCACGATCACTTTTGCATGATCGTTCAGCTCTCTGGCTATGATCAGCTTCTGCTGGTTTCCACCTGACAAAAGCTTTACAAGCGTATCAATCCCCGACTTTCCGGATGCGCGCACCTGATATTGTTTCATTTTTTCTGCTGCATTTTTACGAATAGCTGCTTTGTTTATAATAGAATGGTTTGCAAATGGAGGCTTCCCATATTCCCGGAGAACAAGGTTTTCTGAAATGTTCATTCCGGTGATCAGACTGTCTGACAATCTGTCCTCTGAAATATAGGAAACACCTGCTTCATAACGTCCGCGGATATTGATTCCTGCCAGATTCTGTCCGTCCAGAAGAATTTCGCCCTCACCGGTTTTCTGAATTCCGGTGATCACCTCTGCAAGCTCTTTTTGTCCGTTTCCTTCCACACCGGCAATTCCAAGGATTTCCCCTTTGTGAATGGTAAGGCTGATATTCTCAAGCTTATGACGGCTGTGTTTTCTGTGATGATTGGACACATTTTTCAATTCCAGCATAATATCTTTTTTGGGAGAACCTTCTATATGATAGTCATCATTCAGCTCTCGTCCGATCATATAGGCAGACAGCTCTTCCGGATTGGTGTCTGCAGTCACAAGATCTGCCACCTGTCTGCCATCCCGAAGAATGGTAACCTTGTCACTGATTGCCATAATCTCGCTCATACGATGGGTGATGATAATGATTCCATAGCCTTCTTTTTTCAGATTGCGGAGAACATCGAAAAACTGTGTGGTTTCCTGAGGGGTGAGTACGCCAGTAGGCTCATCCAGAATCAGAAGTTCTACATTTCTGTATAATGCTTTCAGGATTTCCACGCGCTGCTGTTCTCCCACTGACAGATCACTGATCACAGCATCCGGGTTCACGTAGAGTCCGTATTTTTCTGCCAGATCAGTCAGCTTCTTTTTTGCAGCAGCTCTGTCCAGGAAAAAGGAGTTGTCCTTCAGATTCAGAACAATGTTATCCAGAACTGTCATTTTATTTACCAGGGAAAAATGCTGCTGGACCATTCCAATGCCTGCATCGATAGCTTCCCTTGGAGAGGCAAAATCCGCTGGCTTGTCTTTCCACAAAATTTCACCGCTGTCTGCAGTGTACAGACCAAATATAATATTAACAAGTGTGGTCTTTCCGGCTCCGTTCTCACCAAGGAGAGCATGGATCTCACCTTTTTCTACCGTCAGGTTGATATCCTCATTTGCATATACGCCGGAAAATGATTTACAGATATGTTTCATTTGAAGAAGAGACATGGTTTTCTCCTTTTTCTCGTATAATGATATGAGTGTCAAAAGGTCTTTTGACACTGGTATCGAATAATTAAAGTGTTTTAAAAAGCTGAAACTTCGGAAGGTTATCTCCACTGACTGATTGATAACTTTCCTCCATTTCAGCTTCATTTGTCTTTGAACAATCAGTTGCCGGATTTCAGATTGCGAGCCATTTTTATAAAAACAGATATCTCAATCCGCGGTTACAAATCCGATTTCTTACTGTCTCATTGTGTAGTCGCGCTCAACTTCAAGCTCGCCGGAAACGATCTTATCAATTGCATCCTGTGCAGTTGCTTTCACATCATCGGAAAGATTGTCGGAAAGGAGAACTTCTACTGCGCCATCTGCCATACCAAGGTTGTAAACATCTCCCTCAAAGCTTCCGTCTGCAACGCTGCCAAGGGCAGTATCAATTACAACATCAAGATTGTAAATTGCAGAATCAAGAATATTGTCAGGTGCTAAAGAGCTCTGATCGTAAGAATCGCCCTGGCACCAGATTCCAGCCTCAACAGCTGCTGTCATTGCACCGTTTCCGCAAGCATTTGCACAATGCTTGATTACGTCTACGCCATTGTCGATCATAGCTTTTGCAGCTTCCTGTGCAAGCTGTGTATCAACAAAAGAGTTTGTCCAGGCTGTCTGAACTTCGATATCAGGATTTACGGATTTTGCTCCGTCTTCATATCCGTTAATGATCTTTACAAGGGAATCTCCAGGGATCGGTCCGATGGCGCCAAGTTTACCAGACTCAGAAGTAGAAGCAGCAATGATTCCTTCTACATAAGCGGTCTGCTCACATGCCATAACGTAGGAAGCTACGTTGTCAGCGGAAGCGTCAGCCTCTGTGCAGATGAATTTGGTGTCTGGGTAGGTCTCTGCAACTTCCAGTGCAGGATCACCGAACTCATATCCGTGACCAATTACCACATCATAACCTGCACTTGCATAGTCAGCAAAAGCGGCGGAAATATCAGCAACTTCCAGGTTCTCTGTGTAAGCCAGTTCGTATCCGTATTTCTCACAGGCTTTCTGTGCTCCTTCGTATGCTGTCTGATTCCAGCCCTGGTCATTTGCTGCTCCGGAAAGTAAAAGTGCTACCTTCAGTCCTTCTCCATCAGCTGCCTGTACCGGCTGAGCACATACACCATTTACCATAGCCGCTGTCATTGCCATTGCTAATCCCATAACCACCAGTTTTTTCATCATAATCCTCCTTGATCAGATCCTGTTTTCGTGTATTCGATACTGTTCACTCCGTGGTCAGTATCACTTATTTTTCTTATCCGCAACTTTGTAGTTGCTATAAGGTTTTCTTAAGGCTTCTTTATAGTAAACTATATAGTTACTATAGAGTCAATACATTTTTTCTTTTTTTTGCAAAATTATCTGAAAAACCATTAGAGTCGCACAGGGCAGTTTTTATTATTCTCCAAATTCTTCTGCAACCTTCTTCAGCATTTCCCGGATTGGCAGATGATATGGGCATCTTGTCTCGCACTTGCCGCATCCCACACATGCAGAAGCTTTCACTGCCATGCTGCCGTAGCGGTCTTTCGCCCAGTCAGCCAGATTGTAGCGTTCCAGATATCCTGCGAAAAGGAATGCGCTTGGGATGCTGATTCCAACCGTACATGGCGCACAGTAATTGCAGCGACGGCAGAAATTGGTGCCCAGCTGATGGCGGATCTGTTCCATTTCTGCAAGCTCTGCCTCTGTAAGAGGTGCTGTGTCAGAGCATGCCTTAATGTTCTCTTCCAGTTCAGATACTTCTGCCATTCCCGGGATTACCACAATAACAGCCGGGTTAGAACAGACATAACGAAGTGCAAGAGTGCCATTCTCAATTGCACCACCTGCTAATGGCTTCATGGCAATAAAGCCCACATTTTTCTCCTGACATTTGCGGATCAGCTCGTCGCCCTGGTTTTCTACGATATTATATGGAAACATGATTGTCTCCACCCAGTCCAGATTCAGTGCGCGCTCAAAAACAGCTGTAGAATGTGCAGTCAGACCGATATGACCAATTTTACCGGCTGCTTTCGCCTCCAATAAAGCCTCCAAGGCACCGCCCTCACCTATAACAGTGTCCAGCTGTTCCATGCTTGGGTTGTGTACCTGATACAGGTCAATGTGATTGGTTCGAAGATTGCCAAGGCTCTTCTCAATGTCTGCTTCCATGGCTTCTCTGGTTCTTGCCATACTCTTGGTGGCAATTACAAATTTGTCACGAATTCCTTCAAGGGCATAACCAAGATACTCCTCGCTGACCGTATAGCCTCTGGCTGTATCGATATAATTCACACCCTCTTCTGCCAGCTGCTTCATTAATTTCTTAGTACCTTCCGCGTCAATTCTCTGGATGGGGATTCCGCCAAATCCCATACGGGAAATCTTAAGACCGGTTTTTCCAAGTGTTGTATATTTCATTTGTGCTCCTCCTTATTTTTGATATATAATAATTTATGATACCAGTGTCAAAAAGGTCAAAAAGCCGTTCGTGCTTGCACGATAAGGCGTTTGAACTTGGGACACGCCAAATATGAGAAAGTAGCGATTTACGCAGTAAATCAGCGGATTTCAAATATTGGGAGGATTGCGGGAGCAGCGTAGCTGCGGAGCAATCCGGGGTATCAAATGAGTGGCAAAAGACCTTTTGACACTCATATCATAATTTATAAAATGTGTCTGCAATTAAACAAAATATGCCACCGGCATACGCCGATGGCACATAAATAAACAGCTTATGCTATTTAGAACGGAATATTCGCAATCCGCTACTTGCTCATAAATAACTGCTCTGTAGTTATTTATACTCGTGACAGGTACTCGCCTGTTCTGGTGTCGATTTTCAGCTTGTCGCCCTGGTTAACGAACAGCGGAACCATTACCTGTGCTCCTGTCTCAACGATAGCCGGTTTGGTAGCACCCTGAGCTGTATTTCCAGCGAATCCTGGCTCTGTCTCTGTAACTACAAGCTCAACGAATAACGGAGGCTCAATAGCGAATACATTGCCATTGTGAGAACAGATCTTAACCATCTCATTCTCTTTTACAAATTTAAGAGAATCGCCAACCTGCTCTTCTGTAAGACCAACCTGGTCAAATGTCTCTACGTTCATGAAGTAATATAATCCGCCATCGCTGTAGAGATACTGCATATCAACACGCTCGATACGTGCTGTAGGGAATTTCTCTGTAGGACGGAAAGATTTCTCTAACACGGATCCTGTAATAATATTTTTGTATTTGGTTCTAACGAAAGCAGCTCCCTTACCCGGTTTAACGTGCTGGAATTCTACGATCTGACAAACGTTGCCATCAATTTCTACTGTGACACCGTTTCTGAAATCACCTGCTGAAATCATAATTAATTTTTCCTCCTTATAGTGCTTATGACTAGAAATATTTTATTATATATGTACCATTTTTTCAACTACTTTTTTTCATATGCAGCCAAATTTTCCTGTTTTTCCCATATATTATGGCAAAATACTTTTGTATTCACGGAAGCTGTCCTTCAATTTCCTTGATTAGTTCCTCAAAAGGCTTCACTCCTGTCACAACTTCAATATCTGCAAATTTATGATAAATCGGATCACGCTGTTTCAGAAGCTTTTTGATCTTTTCATCCTGATTTTCGCCTTCCAGAAGAGGATTGCTATTTCCCTCAAGCCTCTTGCGGAGAGTCTCAGCAGACCCCTTCAGGTAAACAACTGTACCCAGCTGCTTAATATACTGCTCATTCTGCTCCTGAACCGGAAGACCTGCGCCAAGAGAAATCACTTTTCTTTCTTTATCTTCAATCAGAGCTTTCACAGTCATAGTTTCCAGAGCACGGTAATATGGCTCTCCAAATTTCTGTAAAATCTCCTTTACGGACATGTTCATCTTCTTAACGATCACCTTGTCCACATCCACAAATGTCAGTCCCAGGTCACTGGACAGACGTTTCCCCACTCTTGTCTTGCCAGACCCCATAAATCCGATCACCACAATATGGTTCATGAATTCTTCTCCTCCTTGGTATAAAAATGTAATACAATTTTCTCCAGATAGCGCTTCAGCACGATCTGGATCTCTTCCTTGGGATTGATCGGCTTTACCAGAATATTGCGAAGGCCAGCATTCTTAGCCCCCCATATATCGGTAAAAAGCTGGTCTCCGATAAAGACCGTATTCCCTGTATTCGTTCCAAGTCTCTCCATGGCTCTTTCATAGCCTTTTCTGGACGGCTTGGCAGCCATTTCAATAAACTGAGCGCCTACTGAAGCGGCAAAGGGTTCTACCCTTTTTTTCCTGTTGTTTGACACCAAGCAGCAGGAAAAGCCAATGTCACGAAGCTTCTGAAAAAGCCGGACAGCTTCCGGATCTGCCGGTGCCCCATGAGGAACCAGGGTATTGTCGATATCAAACAAAATTCCCCTGTATCCCTCCTGGTATAGTTTTTCATAGTTAACTACATATGCTGAATCCAGATATTCATCTGGAAAAAAGCGTTCAAACATTCTGTTACATCCTTTAATTCTTTTATTTTCTATGGTAATGCAGATTGCGGGGATGATTTTTCAAACAGACTCCGGCAACGCGCTTTGCAATGCACAGAAATCATGTATTCACATGATTTCGCGCCTGTTTCCCAAGAGGTTCTGTCAAGATCCCGTCACCTGCTTAGGTACGCCTGCAGTTCCTCATAATGGTCTTTCATCACATCATAACCATGCTGATAAAACGCCATCAGCTTCTCTTTGTTCGCCTCCGCACGCCCCACAGTGGGAATTTCCGGGCGGATGACAAAAATATGTCCTTCCCTCTCCCATTTTTCCAGAAGCTCCAAAGTCCGGTTGTAGCTGCGGTAACGATTATATAAAGTGTTCAAAAATTCCGGATAATGACGAAATGCAGCCACATAAAGCGGAGTGCTCTTTCCCGGTTTCTTCTTGCGGTAACCCATATTTCGGGTAAGGATCACCACGTTCTTTCGATATCCCTTCTCCATGGCATGGATCAGGGGAATCGAATCTGCAATGCCGCCATCCAGATAAGGAACACCGTCAATCTCTACCATGGGACTTACAACGGGAATACTGGAAGAAGCCCTTCCAATATCCATCAGGCGACGTCTGTCATGCTTCTCAGTCATATATTCCGCATCACCAGTCTGGCAGTTGGTCACTACCAGCTCACACTCCGTATCTGACTGAAAAAAAGTATCAAAATCAAACGGAAACAATTCATTTGGATATTTGTCAAACAGCATATCCATGTCAAAAAGCTCATGCTTCTTAAGAGCTTCCTTAGTAGCAATATAGCTGTTTGCCTTATCCTCTATGATCATGCAGTCTCTGGTCCTTCCAGGCTGCCAGGATACATAATCAAGAGCATTGCAGGAACCAGCGGAAACACCCACCACATATGGGAATTTCACCTCTTTTTCCATAAGATAATCCAGAACCCCTGCTGTAAATACTCCCCTGCTTCCCCCGCCCTCCAGGACCAGGGAAGACTGATGCTTCACTGTCATTCTTATTCACGCTCCTTAAGCGGTACGTATACAGCCGGAGCCAGAACGTTCTTGTAAGCCGGACGGATGATTTTGTCTGTATTGATCAGTTCTTCCATTCGGTGGGCGCTCCAGCCCACAATACGTGCCACTGCAAAAATCGGTGTATACAGCTCAAGAGGCAGATCCAACATGCTGTAAACAAAACCGCTGTAAAAATCCACGTTTGCGCTGACACCCTTGTAAATATGGCGCTCCTCGGCGATAACCTCCGGAGCCATTTGCTCTACCATCGCGTAGAGATTGTATTCTTTCATACGGCCTTTTTCTCTGGCCAGAGTCTCAACAAAGCCTTTCAGTACCTGGGCACGGGGATCCGATACCGAATAGATCGCGTGTCCCATACCATAAATAAGACCTCTCTTATCAAAAGCTTCTTTGCGAAGCAGTTTCTTCAGATACTCTCTTACTTCCTTTTCGTCAGAAATATCCTTCACATTCTTCTTCAAATCCTGGAACATACTTACAACCTTAATATTGGCACCACCGTGCTTCGGACCTTTCAGAGAACCGAGAGCTGCTGCGATTGCAGAATAGGTGTCTGTTCCGGATGAGGAAACAACGTGTGTAGTAAATGTAGAGTTATTACCACCGCCGTGCTCCATATGAAGGATCAGGGCAAGATCCAGGATCTTCGCCTCCAGATGAGAATATTTCTTATCCGGGCGAAGCATACGGAGGATATTCTCCGCTGTGGAAAGTTCTTTCTTCGGATTGTGAATATAAAGGCTCTTGCCGCATACATAGTGATTGTAAGCCTGATATCCATAAACAGATAAAAGAGGAAATACACTGATCAGATTCAGGCACTGTCTCAGTACATTCGGAAGGGAAATATCATCCGGCTCCTTGTCATAGCAATAAAGTGTAAGCACACTTCTGGACAGGGCATTCATAATGTCCTTGGACGGTGCTTTCATGATAACGTCCCTTACGAAATTCGTAGGAAGGGAGCGCTGGTTCGCCAGAAGCTTGGTGAAATCCTCCAGTTCCTCCCCATTCGGAAGCTTGCCGAACAGTAAAAGATAGGTAGTTTCTTCGAAGCCATATCTGTCATCTTCAATAAATCCCCTGGTCAACTCCTTGATGTCATATCCCCTGTAGGAAAGACTGCCCGCACAGGGCACTTCCTTGCCGTCAACCACCTTCGTGGCGCATACATTGGAAATCTGCGTCAGACCCGCCAGGACGCCCTTACCATTGATATCGCGAAGCCCTCGCTTTACATCGTATTTCTGATAAAGAGACAGATCCAGGCTGGAATGCTCCTTGCAAACCTCTGTCAGGTTCTCTATTTCCGGTGTTACTTTCATCTTAAATCCTGTCATTCAAATAAACTCCTTTCTTTTTAATCCGTCCGATAATCCGTTCCTCCCTCAATTATTAATGCTGTCAGAGTCAGAAGCGGATGCTTCTGCTCCGGCATTGTAAATGGATAATCTGTGACTGCCATTGTTTTATTATCTTCTTATCGCTGTTTATAGGTGGACAAGAAATCCTTCAGCTTGTCCATAGCCTTCTCCAGCTGACGCACATTCGGCAGATATACTACGCGGAAGTGGTCAGGACAATTCCAGTTAAAGCCCTTTCCCGGCACCAGAAGCACCTGTTTCTCATGTAAGAAATCAAGAGCAAACTGCTCGTCATTGTGAATATTGAATTTTTCTGTATCGATCTTCGGAAAAATATAGAACGCAGCCTTGGGCTTTACGGCTGTGATTCCCGGAATGTCATTGAGTGCCTTGTAGATAAAATCTCTCTGCTCATAAACTCTTCCGCCTGGCTGAATGTACTCATTTACACTCTGGTATCCACCAAGTGCAGTCTGTACAATGGACTGGGCCGGAACATTGGAGCAAAGACGCATGGAGGAAAGCATGTTAATACCTTCAATATACCCCTTCGCCTTATTCTTGGCACCACTTAAGATCATCCATCCAATACGGAAACCAGCGATCATATGGGACTTGGAAAGTCCGGAAAAAGTAACGCAGAATACGTCTGGTGCAAGGGATGCAATAGAAGTATGCTTATAGCCATCCATGATCAGACGGTCGTATATCTCATCTGAAAAAATGATCAGCTCGTGCTCTCTTGCGATCTGCACGATCTGCTCCAGGATCTCCTTGGGATAAACTGCTCCTGTAGGGTTATTCGGATTAATGATAACAATCGCTTTGGTCTTGTCTGTGATCTTGCTCTTAATATCATCAATGTCCGGATACCATTCAGACTGCTCATCACAAATATAATGAACTACATTTCCACCTGCCAGAGTCGCAGTAGCTGTCCACAAAGGATAATCCGGTGCAGGGATCAGAATCTCATCCCCGTTATCCAGAAGTGCCTGCATACAGAGATTGATCAGCTCACTGACACCATTACCTGTATAAATATCACTCATGGTAACCCCGGGAATTCCTCGAAGCTGGGCATACTGCATAATGGCCTTTCTTGCGGAAAAGATTCCTTTGGAATCGGAATATCCCTGAGAGGTACGAATATTGCTCAGCATGTCCAGAATTACTTCCTGCGGTGCAGAAAATCCAAATGGATATGGATTGCCGATATTCAGCTTCAGAATCTCCATTCCATCCTCTTCCATTCTGGCCGCTTCATCCACTACCGGTCCTCGCACATCATAAAGTACGTTATCCAGTTTACTGGACTTCTCGAATGTTTTCATTTATTTCACTCCTCATCTTACTACTTATGGCCGGCATATCTAATATGGAAAAAAATCTATATCTGTCTTTTTCCTACTCCGGCATAATGTATTTCTTGCTATCTATCATCTCATATTTGGCTCATTTTCGCAAGCCTTAATGAAATTTTTGGAAATATGAAAAAAACTCTTTTCATTTTTAGCACTTTAGTGTATAATAGCGTCGTTAAAAAATTTTACACCTATCTGGATGAGGAGGAATTACAATGTCTTACACAGAAGAAGTATACGAAAGAGTCGTAGCACAGAATCCAGGTGAGCCTGAATTTCACCAGGCAGTAAAGGAAGTTCTGGATTCCCTGAAGGTCGTAATTGACAAAAATGAAGAAGAATACCGCAGCATGTCCCTTCTGGAGCGTCTTGTAGAGCCGGAAAGAATCATTTCCTTCCGCGTTCCGTGGGTAGATGACAAGGGCGTTGTTCAGGTAAACAAGGGATATCGTGTACAGTTTAACAGCGCTATCGGACCTTATAAGGGTGGTCTTCGTTTCCATCCGTCAGTAAACCAGGGTATCTTAAAATTCCTTGGATTTGAGCAGACATTTAAGAACTCCCTTACCGGACTTCCAATCGGTGGTGGTAAAGGTGGTTCCAACTTTGACCCGAAAGGCAAATCTGACAGAGAGGTTATGGCATTCTGCCAGAGCTTCATGACAGAGCTTTCCAAATATATCGGTGCTGACACTGATGTTCCGGCTGGTGATATCGGTGTAGGCGGACGTGAGATCGGTTATTTATTCGGACAGTACAAGAGAATCCGCGGATTATACGAGGGTGTTCTCACAGGTAAAGGACTTACCTACGGCGGATCTCTGATCCGTACACAGGCTACCGGATATGGTGTTGTTTATATGCTTGATGAGATCATGAAAGCACATAACGATTCTATTGATGGAAAGACATTCATCGTAACAGGATCCGGAAACGTTGCAATCTATGCTGTAGAGAAAGCTCAGCAGCTTGGCGGCAAGGTTGTTGCTATGTGTGACTCCAACGGATATATTTATGATCCGGAAGGAATCAAGCTTGACATTGTGAAAGATATCAAAGAAGTAAAACGTGGACGTATCAAAGAGTACGCAGACCGTGTTGAGGGTGCTTCTTACACAGAAGGTACCGGAATCTGGAACATCAAATGTGATGTATACCTTCCATGTGCTACCCAGAACGAGCTTGCTCTTGATGGTGCTAAGACACTTGTTGCAAACGGCTGCAAATATGTAGTTGAGGGTGCGAACATGCCTACTACTCTTGATGCTACAACTTATCTCCAAGAGAACGGTGTTCTGTTCATGCCTGGTAAAGCAGCTAACGCTGGTGGTGTTGCTACTTCTGCTCTTGAGATGAGCCAGAACTCCATGAGACTTTCCTGGACAGCAGAGGAAGTTGATGCGAAGCTTCATGGAATCATGGTAGACATCTTCCACAAAGCTGATGACGCTGCTAAGCGTTATGGTATGAAAGACAACTATGTTGCCGGTGCTAACATCGCCGGATTTGAGAAAGTTGTAGATGCTATGAAAGCTCAGGGCATCTGCTGATTCTCTGTCATCTGAAGTTTCAAAAAGACAGGTCCGCTGCGGCCTGTCTTTTTTATTCCATTTAATACTTGTTTATACAGAAAAAAATCCCCGCTCTCTGGCGAGGATTTCAGACTGTAGACAAAGCCCTGCTTTTGCAGGGTTTTGCTATTGTTGGAACCGCTTTTCTGCTATAATGAATATCAGAAGGGCGGTGTTTTTTATGATGACGAAAAATACTGTCCGGATAACGGTCGTCCCAGTATGGATACCGTCATGCTGATAAAGATACCATTCATTCAGTATCTCTATGGGATAAAAAGCATGCGTCAGACCATGAAAGAGATCGAGGTAAACGTTGCATACCGCTGGTTTCTCGGACTAGACATGTTAGATCCAGTACCTCATTTCTCTACATTTGGAAAGAATTATACCCGCCGTTTCAAAGATACAGACCTTTTTGAGCAGATCTTTTCAAAGATTCTGGAAAAAAGCACGGATGGAAATGAAAGCCGGGCTTACCTTTGCATGCATGAATCTGAAAAAACTGGCAAAGATTCTGGAAAAACGAGGTTGGAACACAGCCAGATTTTTGTTGATTTTGAAGAAAATAAAAAGAAAAGAAGTTTTAAAAGAAAAATGGTGCTGGCCATAATCCCCAACACCAAGTTTGTCTACAGTCTGAGCCGGTGTTTTTAAACACCGGCTTCATTTGTTATATGGCAGCTGCTTCATAAAGAAAAATGGCTTATTTACTGATTTTTGCTTTTGCAGAAAGTCCCTTACTCTTGAAGAGCTTTTTGTAGGCGGAAAGCTTGCTTGCTGGTACTTTTACTTTCAGCTTCTTGTAGTTGTTTCTGCCGGCTTTGGTGAAAGCACTTTTTCCTACGGTACCGGAGGTAAGCTTCTTGGACTGAATGCTGACAGAAGTAAGGGCCTTGCAGTCGTAGAATGCTTTTTTGCCAATGGAAGAAACTTTGGAGCCAATCTTTACAGTCCGTAAAGCACTGCAGCCCTGGAAAGCACTGGTGCCGATGGAAGAAATATTCCTGGCAATGGTTACTTGTCTTAGCTTCCGGCAGTTTTTGAAAGCTCCGGAAGCAATGGCTGTGACTTTATAGGTCCGACCGTTTGCCTTCACAGAGGAAGGAATTGCTGCAGTCGTGATGGCTTTGGACTTTGACCGCTTTAAAGTAACAGAGGTACCATTTTTATTAACTGTGTAGACATTGTAAGAATCACTGAAGGATTTCACTACTGTAGTCTGAGGTTTATCATCTTTGTTATTTGAACTTGAGGTAATCTGGAAATCTAAGGTAATAGTTCCAAAATAGTTGTTCTGGCCTGCAATGGTTACAGTGGCAGTTCCGACTTTTTTGTTATTGCTGTAGGTAACTTTATAATCCTGTCCTTCTATAAGTTTTTGCTTTCCAAGAGTAATAGTTGGAACTGGTTTTAGAGCTTTTCCAGTATAAGCATAAGTCGCTTTAACTCCGGTTACAGATGCCTGAGAAAGGTCGCAGGCATAACCAATGTTGTTCTTACGTGCATATGTGATGGCAGCTGAGTTAGGGGAGGCATAAATGGTAGCGTAGTATACATGACCGCCGGAATACCAGTAGGAGCCTTCCCATACAATGTCATCCCCGATGTTGATTACGCTGTCTGGCAGAGTGACTGTTTCAAGATTAGAGCAGAAAGCAAAAGCTTCCTTTCCAATAGTGTGGACACCGTTTTCAATTACGACTTCCTTCAGATTGGGCAGATAATTAAATGCATTTTCTGAAATACTGGTAATCCCGGATTTTATAACTATTTTTTTTACCTAATTTTTCATGGACTTCCATGCCGTGCCGCTCCAGAAACTGTAGCCGCCCTGAGTGGAAGAAACGGGGAAACGATCGTTTTCATCCGTGGAGATATTAAGTGCACCCTGACCGGAAATGGTGAGAACACCATTTGCAAAATCCCAGGTAGCATTTTCACCTGCAGTACGGTAAATCTTTTTGGAGGCTGTGCCGTCATTTGCATCAATAGAGTAAAAATTAACAGTATTGGCATTGGAGGCGTAGTAAACAACCTTGGAATCTTTAACGACAGGCTGGCAGTCGGATACGGGCGCAGCAGTGGTGTATTCCCTGCTAAGTACATTTCCCTTACCATCAACAAAGAGGTAATGAAGAGTACTGGAAGAAAGCGAATCATCAGCAGCTGCGTAATTTTCTGACGAAGAATCGTCTGTATTTTCATATTCTTCCCAGGAAATCATGAAACGGTTTTCTGTGATTGGAGTGATCTTTACCCCCATAAAACTCTTTCCATTGCCAGTGTAGTTGGTAAGGTATTTTACAGAGGTTGCTTCTTTTGAAAAATCGGAAACAGGAGTAATTGTAAGGTAAATATTATGAGGAGTGTCACTTGTCACATTGTCATACTGGGACTGGTCGATGGTCGTTCCGATACACAGTACACTGTCAGCAGAAACAGCCATACCATCTACGCTTGCGTAGCAGTTCAGTGCCCATACGGAAGTACGGGAACCACCATAAGGAAGAAGCTCGATAGTTTTTTTATCAAGGGTGGAACTGTCGTATCTGGAAAGTTGGGTACAGCGGGAACCCTCGCTTTGCTCCAGAACATACAGATAAGAGGACTGCGATTTGATATACTGGGCAAAGGAGTGCCACAGATCACAGCTTACGATCTTTCCGGTCATGGAAGCCTGGTCAACGGCAATCATAAGGAATCCCTGATGTCCCTGTCCAACAGATTCATCTACATAGCCTTCATGACCGGTTACAATATAGAGAGTTCCGTTGGTTTCTGTCATTTCCACACATCCGTAATCGAATGGATAACGAACCTCTCCTCCAAATAAATCCGGATTGCTTGTAATGGAAGCCGCACCGCTGCGATTCCAGTTTGTATCATATCGGATGACACGGATAACCTCGGCGGAATTATCTTCGGCGGTGTTATTTTGTCCCTCTACCAGGTAATATCCATCAGATCCTGCATAAAAACCACCCCATAAAGGAAGCTCCATGGGAATTTCTCTTTTGTCTGTAATCTGCAGGCTGTTGTCATAGTATTCAATACCGACGCTGTTTGTTTTGCGGAATACTCGCATATAGCCGTTGGAAATAGAAATAAGGTCAGAAGAACGCCTTAATTTAACACTAAGGTTATCTTGCGCAGTAGGGGTGAGAGAGGCTGCCTGTACCTGTCCTGGAAATGCCAGCAGATATAAAAACAGACAGCAAAATAATAGGGATGTCAGTTTTTTGATCTTTTTCATAAGTTTCTCCTTGCTGTGTTGCTTTTCATGATTCTTATTATAATAAGTTTTGGGTAGAGTTGCAATCATAATGATAATGTTTACAGCAGAAAAAGTGAAAAGCTGTAAAAAACAGCAATTCTACATTTTTTATGGAGATTTCTGACATGGCACCTACCTGTGGAACTGTTTTGTGAGACTCATCAATAATAAGAAGGAAATCATCACCAAAGTAGTCCAGAAGTGTATAGGGCGGCTGTCCTGGTTCAAGACCGGAAAGATGCCTAGAATAATTTTCGATTCCGGAGCAGAAGCCGGTTTCCCCGCTCTCTGGCGAGGATTTTTCTAATTTAAAAATTTCTTCAGTTCATCCATAAAGGTGCTGACATCTTTAAACTCCCGATACACAGAAGCAAATCGCACATACGCCACCGAATCCAGATCTTTTAAATGGCTCATCACGATCTCTCCGATTTTCGTGCTGGAGATTTCTTTATCTTCGGCATTGAAGATGTCGCCTTCTATGGCATCGATCATGGCTTCCAGCTTATCGCTGGCAATGGGACGTTTATAGCAGGCGCGGCGGACGCCGTTGATCAGTTTATTGCGGTCGTACTGCTCACGGTTCAGATTCTTCTTGATTACGGTTAACGGGATTGTCTCCACGTTCTCATAAGTGGTAAATCTTCTTCCACAGGAATCGCACAGTCTTCTGCGTCTTATGGAATTGGTCTCTTCCACTGGTCTTGAATCTACTACTCTTGTATTATCCTGATTACAGTATGGACATCTCATGTATGTATTTCCCCTTCCTCATGGCTCCCCTTCTGCCATACAATCCGGGCAGCAGACTTTCCTCTTTTCTGTTCGCTCAGTAACATAAAACGGACTGAATTACCTATTTCTTATTATACTTTAATCATAGAAAGTATGTCAATAAACTCCATACATATTTTCAGACTTTTTGCATAATATCATAAAAAACAGGTGCTTTTCATGCGTATTTGCGAATTAAAGCAAAAAGAAGTGATCAATATCTGTACCTGCCGTACACTTGGCTGTCCGGTGGATGTGGAATTTAACTGTGAAACCGGATGTATTACTTCCCTTGTGGTTCCCGGACCTGGCAGTTTCTGCTTTTGTTTCTGGGGAGCCGGAAGTGAATATATAATTCCATGGAATTGTATCCGGCAGATCGGAGATGACATTATCCTGGTAGAAATTGATGAAAAGTATTGCTGTAAAAAAGATTAATGCTATTTTCCCAATTGTCAAGGGGCAATAATTTTTATATTTTCCCGAAAAAAGAATATTTATCCTCCCACGTGAGAATCATTGTTACTGTTCACTTCGTTCTCAGCAGCACGCTTCGCGATGCACAAAAGGAGGATTCAAATAATGGCACTTAACAAAGTTGAAATTTGCGGAGTCAATACATCGAAGCTTCCGGTACTGAAGGCAGAAGAAAAAGAAGAGCTTTTTCGCAGGATCAAGGAGGGTGATGAAGAAGCCAGGGAACTTTACATTAAAGGAAATCTGCGACTGGTTCTCAGCGTGATCAAGCGTTTTTCCAACAGCAGCGAAAATATGGACGATCTTTTTCAGATTGGCTGCATTGGGCTTATAAAAGCAATTGATAATTTTGACACTACATTGAATGTAAAATTTTCTACTTATGCAGTGCCTATGATCATTGGGGAGATACGAAGGTATCTTCGTGACAATAACAGTATCCGGGTGAGCCGGTCTCTGCGGGATATTGCTTATCGTGCAATTTATGCAAAAGAAACCTATATGAAAACAAATCTGAGGGAGCCTACCATTGCGGAAATTGCCAGCGAAATAGGGATAAATAAAGAGATGATCGTATATGCTATGGATGCGATACAGAATCCGGTGTCACTTTTTGAACCGGTTTATACGGAAGGCGGGGATACGCTTTATGTGATGGACCAGATCAGCGATAAGAAAAACAAGGAGGAGACCTGGGTAGAAAATCTGTCCCTCCGGGAAGCTATAAACCGGCTGAATAAGCGGGAACGGCATATTATTGATCTGCGTTTTTACGAGGGCAAAACCCAGATGGAGGTGGCCCAGGAAATCGGGATTTCCCAGGCACAGGTCAGCCGGTTGGAAAAGAATGCACTTAAAACCATGCGGAATTATCTGAGAGCGTGACGGAAATCATGGATCCCGGCATTACGAAATTCGCTCCTTAAATGGTCTGCTGCATGAATATATATTGCAAAATCGCTGGTTGTTGACCAGCGATTTTGCTTATTATGCTGCTATTCCAGAATACGTTTAAAAAAGGCTTTCTGAAGGATGTACATCATAATTTGTAATAATGATTTTTCAAACACGCTCTAATGCCTTTTCCAATTCTTTTATTACAATCTTAAGAGCTTTAATTCTCGCATACTTCTTGTCTACAGATTCCAGGATATGCCATGGTGCATAGGTGGTGCTTGTCTTGGCAAGCATTTCATCTACAGCACCTTCATAAGCATCCCATTTTTCGCGGTTGCGCCAGTCTTCGTCGGTGATCTTCCACTGTTTTTCAGGATTGTTCTGACGGTCGGTGAAGCGGGCCAGCTGGGTGTCTTTGTCGATCTGGACCCAGAATTTGATAATCACGGCACCCCAGTCGGACAGTTCCTTCTCGAATTCATTAATCTCGTTGTAAGCACGTTTCCAGTCGTTCTCGCTGCAGAAGCCTTCCAGACGCTCTACCATTACGCGGCCGTACCAGGTGCGGTCGAAGATGGCAATGTGACCGTCTTTGGGCAATCTGGTCCAGAAGCGCCAGAGGTAGTGACGCGCCTTTTCGTGAGGTTCCGGGCTGGCGATTGGATGGACCTCAAAGCCACGGGGATCAAGGGCTTCTGTGATCCGCTTAATATTGCCTCCTTTTCCGGCTGCGTCCCAGCCTTCATAAGTAATGATCACCGGCACACGCTTACGGTACAGACGGTTATGCAGTTCGCCCAGCTTCTTCTGGAGATGCTTCAGCTCTTTCTTGTATTCTTCATCCTCGATCACCTTGTCTGTCAGTTCGATTTCCGAAAGCTTCGGCATTTTCTCAAGCGGAAAAATGTTTGGGAGAAGCGGTGCGCTGTGTGTGCTGTTCTGCAAGGCTACCTCAATGTTATTTACCATTATTTCAAGAACCTGAAGTTCTACGAAGTTGCGGTCTTTTGCATCAATAATATACCATGGTGCAATAGAAGTATTCGTATCTGTCAGATAGCGGTCGAAAACCTTCTGGCAATGTTTGTAATGTTCGTTCTGCCACTTGTCAAAGGCATCCACACGCCATTTTGTATCCTGCTCTTTGTTAAGCTTCTCAATACGTCTGGTCTGCTCTTTTTTGTCAATCTGCATGAAAAATTTCAGAACCAGATAACCGTTGTCTGTGAGCTGTCGCTCGAAATGTTTGATGCTGTCGATCCGCTTTGCATACTCCTCTTCTTCCAGACCGTTCAGACAGTCTTTGCAGGTCTGCTCCATCCAGCCAGAATCCAGAAAGGTAAATTTGCCGGCTTCCGGAATCTGATTGAAATACCGGTACAGAAATGGTCTGCGCAGTTCATCCTCTGTAGGCTTTGACATGGTTGCTACTTTAAAGAAACGGGGATCAATGTATTTGATTACTCTGCCGATTGTGGTACCTTTGCCAGAGGCACCCCAGCCTTCAAAAAGTACCAGCACAGGCAGCTTGTGTTCTTTCAGCTTCATCTGCTGCTGATACAGCTTCTCGCCAGCTTCTTTAATCCGTTTCTTCAGCTCCTCTTTTTCCGGAATCTCCTCCGGAATCCAGGTTTTCAGCATAAACACGTCCTCCTCATATACTATTATTTTCAAACACAAATCAATCTTTCCTGTTAAAAGTAAATTCTATTTTTTTCATAGCCACCTTATTTTCTGCATTATAACATAATCGTTCCCATTTTGCACAAATTTAACAAACATTTAACCGAATTTCGATTACAATAGTTACCGGTCACTGGGAATGTTACCAGTAAACAGTAACCTGGGAAGTTCTGCCTCCCCTTATATACAATCCGATATTTTTGTGTTATTATTAAAAATCATATTTTGTATAGGGTTTACGAACACATAGCGTTTTGTATATTGCACCTTTCTTTTCGTAGCTCAGATGTTTAAACTTACCTAAGGAGGAAGTCCCATGCCTTTATCTGTCTTCATAGAAATGACCCTGTCTGCCATCCTTACCGTCTGGTCGCCTGGCCCCAATAATATTCTTTTGCTGTCCACAGCCAGCAAATATGGCATTTCCGGTAATATCCGCTTTATGACTGGAATCTGGAGCGGATCTCTCACTTTGATGTGTCTTTCCGGACTGTTCTGCAGTACTCTTGGAAAAATCATTCCAGGGATCCAGCCGGTTATGAAATATTTTGGCGCAGCTTATGTACTCTATCTTGCCTGGCAGACCTGGCGCAGGATTCCGCCCGCTGGCAATGTCCAGGACAAAAAGCCAACCTGGCTGATGGGATTTTTCCTGCAGCTGATAAATGTAAAGATCATCATCTATGGGCTGACCATGTTTTCCGCTTATATTCTGCCCTATGAAGCAAGGATTCCTATGCTGTTTTGCTTCGCTGTATATCTGATGTTTCTTGGAGCCCTTGGAAATCTGATCTGGGCATTTGCGGGAAATGTACTGAAAAGATTTTACAGCAGCCATTATAAGCTGATGAATGGAATCATGGCCCTGCTGCTTGTGTGGTGCTCTCTCAGGATCACCGGATTACTGTAAGACAAACAAAAAAACACCTCCCGGAATATGTTGGTTACTCACATTTCGGGAGGTGTTTTCTATAAGGCACTGTTCAATTTATTGAGGCACATGTATCAAATTGATACACGCTTATGCTGTCTTACTTAAATGCATCCACCAGTTCCTGACCATCGTCATATCCCTGGTTTTTCAGTTCTTCTACAAACCACTGGTCTACGCCTTCTACCGCCTCTTTAAAGGAATCAATATCCATATCCTCTTTTGCTGTAAAGGTAACGCCATTTTTCTCTTCCCAGCGATTCATGATCTCATTGGCCCCGGAGCGGTTAATGTAACGCTCATACTCAACAGCCATTCTTCCGGCCTTGTCTACAACAGCCTGCTGCTCTGGTGTAAGGCCATCATAGATATCCTGATTGATACAGAAGAACAGACAGTCATAGATGGCATCCCACATGGAGCAGTATGGCTGAACCTCCTGTACACTGGCTGCGTCGATTGCAGGAAGCGGATTCTCCTCTCCCTCTACGGTGTTCTGCTGAAGAGCTGTGTAAGTCTCAGACCAGTTCAGGTTGGTTGCATCTGCCCCCCATCTCTTATAGCATTCCATAAGAAGATTGGAGCCTGCAACACGGACTTTCAGGTTCTTCATATCGTCCACAGATTTTACTTCACGCACACTGTTGGTCAATTCACGGAAGCCGTTCTCCGCAATACCCATGCAATGCAGTCCATACTCACTGAGGATTTCCTTCATCTTCTCTCCTGCTTCACCGTCAAACTTGGCATCTGCGTCTTCCACAGAATCATAAATAAACGGCAGGGAGACTACGTTAAATCTCGGATCAAATGCAGAATAAATCAGGTTGGAATGCATGGAAATCTGTACTGGGTCTCCGTTCATCAGTGCCTGGATTCCCTCGGACTGGTTTCCGTTTGTCAGCTGGTCTGCTGCATATATGTTTACTTTTACTTTTCCACCTGTAGCTTTTTCCATCAGCTCTCCGAACTTGCGGCCTCCATCAGCCCAGGTAGAAGTCTCAGTTGTGGAGCATGCAAAATTCCAGGTAGTCTCCTCCCAGCCAAGGTCACTGTAATCGCCAATTCCGGTAAATGCCTCTACCAGCTCTTCTGCATCCTCGTATCCCTGGGATTTCAGTTCCTCAATGAACCACTCATCTACACCGTCAACAGCTTCCTTAAAGGACTCAATGTCCATATCCTCTTTTGCAGTGAAGGTAACGCCGTTTTTGTCTTTCCAGCGGTTCATGATCTCTTCATCACCGGAGCGGTTGATGTAACGTTCGTACTCTACGGCTTTCTGTCCTGCCTCGTCTACAACAGCCTGCTGTTCCGGTGTAAGACCATCATAAATCTCCTGGTTGATACAGAAGAACAGGCAGTCATAGATGGCATCCCACATGGAGCAGTATGGCTGAACCTCCTGTACACTGGCTGCGTCAATTGCAGGAAGCGGATTCTCCTGTCCCTCAACTGTGTTCTGCTGAAGGGCTGTGTAAGTCTCAGACCAGTTCAGGTTGGTTGCATCTGCGCCCCATCTCTTATAGCATTCCATAAGAAGGTTGGAGCCGGCAACACGGATTTTCAGGTTTTTCATATCATCCACAGATTTTACTTCACGGACACTGTTGGTCAGTTCACGGAAACCGTTCTCTGCAATACCCATGCAATGGAGTCCGTACTCACCAAGAATTTCTTTTAATTTCTCACCAGCCTCACCGTCAAATTTGGCATCTGCATCTTCTACAGAGTCATAAATGAACGGCAGGGAAACTACGTTAAATCTTGGATCAAATGCAGAATAGATCAGATTAGAATGCATAGAAATCTGTACCGGGTCTCCGTTCATCAGTGCCTGAATTCCCTCGGACTGGTTTCCGTTTGTCAGCTGGTCTGCTGCATATATGTTTACTTTTACTTTTCCTCCTGTGGCCTTTTCCATCAGCTCGCCAAACTTGCGGCCGCCGTCCGCCCAGGTAGAAGTCTCAGTTGTAGAGCATGCAAAATTCCAGGTGGTTTCCTCCCAGTCAAGATCACTGTAGTCTGCGATCTCATTGAAGGAATAATCCCCGTCTCCGGCTGCAGAAGCTGCAGATGAGCCGCCGTCACCAGAGGAAGAATCTCCGGAATATGCACCATTTTTAGCAAGTGCTCTCGGAAGAGCCGTTGAAGTTACCGGAATATAGGTAACCACAAGAAGCACGGCCACACAGGCTGCCAGCATGGGCATAACTGCTTTTGAAATTTCCTGAAGGGTAACCTCCATGCCTTTTTTGATCTTGATTCCGATTGCCACAAACAGGTTGACACCAACCGGCGGAGTTACCTGTCCAATTGCAAGGTTTACAGTTGCCATCACACCAAATGCAACCACATCATAGCCAAGTGCTTTGCATACCGGAAGCATAACCGGAATAAAAATGTACATAGCAGAGTTTGCATCGATGAAGCAGCCTGCAATCAGGAAAATAATGTTTACGATCAGAAGGAAGGTAAACTGGTTATGTGCAATACTTCCAAGGAGCGCTGAAGCTGCGTCTGCGATACCGAATTTGGTACATACATAGGAAAACAGGGAAGCACTTGCTACGATCAGCATGATTCCACCAGTTGTTTTCGCAGAATCCACGCAAATGTCAAACAGGTCTTTTAATTTAACCTCACGATAAATCACCATACCTACAAACAGACCGTATACAACAGATACAGCCGCTGCCTCAGTAGGAGTAAAAATACCGCCATAAATACCACCCAGAATAATAACCGGCATTAAGAATCCCCAGAAAGCATCCTTAAATGCATCCCAGCGCTCTTTTGCAGTCGCTTTCTTCTGGGCTGGCTGAATGCCTTTTTTTCTGGCTTCCACCATAACCACGATCACAAGGGCAACGCCCATCAGAATTCCAGGTACGATTCCTGCCATGAACATATCTGCAATAGATACGCCTGTGATAGAAGCATATACAACAAATGCAATACTTGGCGGGATGACAATGGCGATGGAGCTTGATGTTGCCATCAGGGCTGTGGAAAACGGTGCGCTGAAGCCTCCCCGCTCTACCATTGCCGGAATCAGAACTGCTCCAAGTGCTGCTACAGTTGCAGGTCCGGATCCGGAAATTGCGCCGAAGAAGCAGGCTACAATAACGCATACAATGGCGATGCCGCCTCTTTTATGTCCCACGCAGGTATCTACGAATCTGACAAGTCTTTTGGAAATTCCGGCTTTTGCCATGATATTTCCGGAAAGTACGAAAAACGGGATAGCCAGAAGGAGAAATTTACTGATTCCGGCATACATATTGGTTGCAACGATGGTAAGGGAGGTTCCGGAGTACAGGATTGCACAGACGGAGGACAGTCCCAGACAGATTGCAATGGGAACTCCCATGATCAGGAAAACAAAAAATGAAATAAAAAGAACTGCACTTATCATTTATTTATCCTCCTTTTTCAGATTGCCTGTACAATAGTCAAGACAGTATTCAATAAAATGTAAGATCATACATCCGGATCCGATTGGCACGAAGGACCAGAATATCCACTCCGGCCAGTTCAGAACGAAGGTACGTTTTCCGTTTTCCAGCTGTGTGATTACTTTTTCCATACCGAACCAGAATAAGATTGCGGTAAAAATAATGCACAGAACAGTGGTAAGGATAACAGATGGTTTTTTCAGTTTCTCAGGGAGACGGTCTGTAACCAGTGACAGGTTAACCAGTTCTCCTTCGCGGCATGCAAGTGCTGCAGCCATTAAGGTAATCAGTACAAAGACTGCGACCACAAGTTCCTCGGTAAAGGACCAGGAACGATGGATCACTTTTCGGGAAAAAACATTTCCCACGGTCAGAACCAGTATCAGCAGGGTAGACACTACCAGAATACAATTTTCTACTGCTGCTACTGCATTCATGATTTTTTTGAAGACTTTCATGATCTCTCCTCCTCTTAATTTACTTGTCAGGTTTTCGTCTTTCGTAAAATGGAACTATCTGTTATGCAGCCGCAGTACGATCCTGCCCGGCAGAGCTTTTGTGTAACAGGAAGTTCCAACGGAATTTCCTGTTACACAAAAAAAATCCGCCCCTGAACTAGGGACGGACCATATTAGACCGCAACCACCCTGTTTCCCCTTTGAAACAAGTACGAAAAGACAACGTACCGACATACGCGATTCCGATAACGGGGAACAACCGTGGAAACCTACTTGATGCAGTTCTTCACTTCGTATCTGGTTCCTGTTTGAAAAAACGGATACTTATGAAGCGTTCGGCTTCCCTTCTCGGGGATGATCTTCAAAACAGACCTGACGCTGCTTTCCACCGACACAGCTCTCTGTAGACAAGGTGCTTCTGTTTCTACTTCTTCCCTTCAAGGAATTTAATCCTTTTTTAATTTAGTTGTTTAACGAACTGAAGTAATTTTACTACTAAAATTCGGGGAAGTCAAGTATAATTATGCAATTGCTATTTAGTGTGTTGAAAGTTGTTCAAGGCGGACGCATTCGGACAATGGTGATTGCTCACTCGCCGGCGCAACGCTCCAGCGAACTAACTGCTAACTGCGACTAAATCGTTCAGGAGAGCCTTCACGATTAAGTCTCCGTAAGCAGTGGATTTCGCCTACGCTAAAACCGCGCCTGAAATGGCTCGCTAGAGCAATCACCATTGCCCGAATACTGTGTACTGGCTGGGACTTATTTGTACGTAGGAACTTTCAACAGGTGGGGAGGGGGAGTGACTGGTTTCCCTATACTGTATCACAAACGAAAGTTTATAAGGATTTTGCCGAAATTAGCGGCTTTTACAATTTCGATGAAGTATTTGCACATTTTTAGGGCTGTTTTGCAAGTAAAAAACTTGACATATTATTTTATGTGCCTTCGATATCCCATTTAGATGGTTGATACTTCGCAGCTTTATTAGTTTTACCTAATCTATCATTGCCAAGAAAGTATCGGGAAACCAATCACTCCCACCACCTCCTTGTTAAAAGTTCCTAAACAGCATCAGTTTCAGCCGACACACAGCATTTGGGCAATGTGTATTACTCCAGCGAGCCATTTCAGGCGCGCTCTTAGCGTAAGCGAAATCCAGCGCTTACGAAGACTTATGCGTGAGGGCTCTCCCGAACGCATTAGTCGCAGTTAGCGATTAGTTCGCTGGAGCGTTGCGCCGGCGAGTGAGTAATACACATTGTCCAAATGCGTCCCTCCTAAAGAACTTTTCAACCAATTAAATAGCAACTTAGCTAAGCACCTTCCTGGACTCCTCATCCGCAAATTGCTGCCGTACCAACTGGTAATAGTAGCCTTTCTTCGCCAACAGTTCCTTGTGTTTTCCCTGCTCTACGATCTTACCGTCACGGACTACCAGAATCAGGTCGGCATTTCGGATGGTGGACAAGCGGTGGGCGATCAGGAAGGAAGTGCGGCCTTTCAATAGTTTGTCTGTAGCCTGCTGGATCAACTGCTCTGTTTTGGTGTCGATAGAGGAGGTTGCTTCGTCCAGAACGAAAATGGCGGGATCTGCCAGTACTGCGCGGGCAAAGGAAATAAGCTGCTTTTCTCCGGTGGAGAGACGGTCGCCGCCTTCACCTACGTCACTGTCATAACCTTTGTCAAGCTTTTCGGCTACCTCATCGG
The DNA here is from genome assembly GCF_040914025.1 of Ruminococcus sp. RTP21484sp1_RTP21281st1_A8_RTP21281_210402. Taxonomy (NCBI): domain Bacteria; kingdom Bacillati; phylum Bacillota; class Clostridia; order Eubacteriales; family Oscillospiraceae; genus Ruminococcus; species Ruminococcus sp. RTP21484sp1_RTP21281st1_A8_RTP21281_210402. Next base: position 25,967 of record NZ_JBCPGE010000011.1, on the reverse strand, counting down.
CATGAACTGCCCTCGCAGCAGCCTTTACTTCTTCATCAGTGGCATCCAGTCTTCCATAACGGATATTCTCCATCACAGTCCCGGAGAACAGATGGGGATTCTGAAGCACATACCCGATGTTGCTGTGCAGCCACAACTGACTTCGCTCACGGTAATCTCTGCCGTCGATGAGGATTCTTCCCTTAGTGGGCTCAAAGAAACGGCAGGCCAGGTTCACCAACGTACTTTTTCCTGCACCGGTCTCTCCGACGATTGCCACATTGGTACCAGCCGGAATTTTCAGGTTGAAGTTGCTGAGCACCTCTTCTTTTCCATCGGGATACTGGAATGAAACATTTTCAAACTCAATGTCGCCTTTAATAGGTTCCCAGTTCTCCTTGTGGGGATCAAAGAAATCTCCATACTTTTCCAGAACCTCTGGGAAGTCTACCACCTGGGGCTTCTCTTCCAGAAGGGAGGTCACCCGCTCAATATTTGCCTGAGCAGAAATGCACTGGGACAAAATTCCTGCAAGCCTCTGAATTGGTTCAAAAATTCCAACTGCATATGCAGTAAATGCAGCAAGTGTTCCTATGTCCATACTTCCATTCAGAACCATAATGCCGCCACGCTCCAGTACAAGGGCAGTTGCCAGAGCTCCAAAGAAAACTACCAGCGGAATATAAATTGCATTTAATCTGGCAGCCTTGATAGACGCACTTCTCATCTCCTCAGTGACAGAGGCAAACTCCCGGAAGTTTTTCTCCTCCACAACCAGGGATTTCACAGTTTTCGCACCCATAATTCCTTCGTTATAGCCACTTGTGATCTTGGAATTGATTTTTCTCACCTGACGGTTCCATGTGAGGATCTTATTCTGGAAATACCAGGTAAGAACTGCAATAGCTGGAACGATCAGCATGATCACCAGAGCCAGTTTCCAGTTCAGAAACAGCATTGCCACAAACACACCCACTACATAAAAGATAGCCCACAGCATATCGATCACATCCCAGGCGATTAACTCTGTGATCCTGGCTACGTCGTTCATTACCCTGGACAGGATATATCCAACCGGAGTTGCATTGTAGTAGGAAAAAGACAACTTCTGAAGATGAACAAACAATGCCCTTTTCATATCACGGCCTGTTTCCACATCAAGTGTCATGCAGCCTCTGGTGAAACAGATGACGGACCACATCTGAAAGACGATCACTGCAATATACAGCGCAATAAATCCTCCAAGTCCTGCCAGAGTATTTTTCTCGATAAAGGAATCAATGGCCTGTCGCTGAAATAACGGCATGATAATATCCACTACTGAGCAGAGAATATTCATCACAATTACCATAATCAGCACATTTTTCCGGGGTGCAAGGAATGGAAAAACCTTTTTCCAGATGGAAATGTCAATGGACTTTGTATATTCTTTTTCTTCTATTCGCATGCTGCACCTCCTTCCATGAGACGGATGTCGCTGTTCATCTGGATCTCATAAATGTCTTTGTATGGTCCCTCCTGGTGGATCAGTTCCTCATGGGTACCCATCTGCTGGATTACTCCCTTGTCCATCACAATAATACAGTCAGCCTGCATAAGAGATGTGATCCGATGGGAAATCATAATAACCGTTGCTTTCTCCATCTCTTTTTTCAGTTCTTTGCGGATCTTGTTGTCTGTCTCCGTATCTACTGCGGATAGGGAATCGTCAAATACCAGGATCGGAGCTTCTTTCATCAGCATTCTGGCAATTGCAACACGCTGCTTCTGTCCACCGGACAAAGTGACGCCACGCTCACCTACGATGGTGTCATATCCGTCTGCAAAATGAAGAATTGACTCATCTACACAGGCAATCTCCGCTGCATGGCGGATTTCTTCATCCAGAAGCTTCTCCTTTGTGATGCCAATATTCTCACGGATGGTTCTGGAGAAAAGGAACGGTTCCTGGAGTACCATTCCGATGTTCTGGCGCAGGTACTGACGGTCAATGTCACGAATGTCTGTACCACCAATGGTAATACTGCCGCAGTCTTCCGGCAGATCATATAAACGGTTCAGTAAATGAACCAGAGTTGATTTTCCACTTCCGGTTGTGCCAAGGATTGCAAAGGTGCTTCCGGATGGGATTGTAAAATTGATATTTTTCAGGACCGGGTGGTCTGGGGAATAACTGAAAGATACATCGCGGAAGCAGATATCGCCATCCATGGCAGGTTTCATTCCAATGATATGTCCCAAAGTCTGCTTTTCTCCACAGCCTTTATTTTCGGAATCCTCACTCGTTCGCTCTGCTGTCCGCGCAGGAATCTTATAATCCAGAGTTGCCTCACTCTGTCCTGCCTTCTTCTTTTTCACAATATTCTCTGCATTTTCATTTCTGTCTGTAGACTTAGCTTCACACTTTACAGCAGCATCCTCTTCCTCAGCCTCCAGAATATAAGCCACACGCTCCATGGAAACCCCAGCCTTACTCATATCTGAAATAATCCTTCCCAGGCTTCGCACCGGCCAGGTCAGAGACGCATTGTAGGAAATAAATGCCATAAACTCGCCCAATGTGATCCGTCCATTCACGGCAAAAACAACACCAGTCACCATAACCACCAGCACCTGCAGGTTGGTGATCAAATCTCCCGATGCCCAGTAAACGCTCATCAGTTTTCCAAGATATACCCACAAATTGGAGTAGGCATTATTTTTCTCATCAAACCGATCGATCTCATACTTTTCTCTACCAAAAGCACGCACTACACGAACTCCAGTCAGATTCTCCTGCACGGTACTGGAAAGTGCCCCCTCCGCCTCATCAGCATCCTGAAAACGTTTCCCGATCCTGGAATAGAAATAGCAGGAATAACCGATGATCACCGGGAAAAAAGCTGCCGCAGCCAGTGTGATCTGCACATTCATGGAAAACATGATTCCCAGATACAGTACGATCAGGAAACAGATTCGAAACACCTCAGGCAGCTGCCTGCACACAAAATTACGGATCACTTCCACGTCAGAGGTACATCTCTGGATGATCTCCCCGGTCTGGTGCTTTACATGCCAGGAAAAAGGCAGATACTGGGTGTGGTGATACAAGGTGTCACGGATGGATTTCAGGAAATTCTCTGAGCCTTTTGCCAGGCACATTTTACTTAAGTAATTAAAAACTCCCGAAAGAACTGCCGAAGCAGCTACCAGAAGTGCTGACAAAAGCAGTGTCTGCCGCACATTCAGACCATCCGGGATTCCATCCAGCACCAGAATATGGTCTGCTGTGTATTTCACGATCTGTGGGATCAACGCATTACATGCTGTAAACAGCACCGAAAATAATAGCGTCCCCACAAAGAACCGGATATTTCCTTTCAGGAAACGGAAAATGATCCGGAATTTCCCGGTTTTATTCTTCGTATTCATACTTTCCCCCCATTTTATAGAAAAAGGACACTCCCTGAACGAATCAAGGAATGTCCTCCTTCACTCCAAAAGTTTTACATATTCTTTCCAATGCATCATATTCCAAGGCCTTGTTTCCTACATAACTCTCAAAGGCTCCAAAAAATTCCCAGGCCGCAGGCTGCAGATACAGTTCTTTTTTCACATATCCATCCAGGATCACTGCTTCTGGCAAAAAGCTTTTATAGGCGGCGCTCTGTGCCCCCAGCACATAAATCCTGTGCACCTTCGACAGCTGCTCCAATGCTTTTTTCTGCTCTGCAGTTGGTGCAAGCTCACCATTTACCAGAATACTTCCCGGAACCGGCTTTTGTACCAGCTTCATGGAAATACGCTCTCCCTGCAGGTTCCATTTCCCACACACAAGGTAAGTCTCACCATTGTAGGAAACCGTTTCCACCTGGTTTTCTTCTGGTCTGGCTGCAGCAAGTACCGGAAGGCGCATTATCCGAAGGCGGTTTTCCTTTCCGTAGTCTCCCAGCTGCTGGCAATCTGCCGGAGCATATATCCGGTCAAATACAGTAAGGGCTTTTCGCCATCTTGCCGGATATTTTTCATGGATGTAAGGCAGAAAATCAAGATCCACCAGAACTTTCATTTTTGCCGGTGCCTCTGCTGCCAGATAATATGGCAGATACCCGGTACTTCCAGCCATGATTACCACATCCCAGGAACTGCTGCCGAACAGCCTGCCCCACTCTCTTCTGGCAAGCATTCGCATATATCTTCGTATTTCCGGATTTTCCAGATAAAGAGCCGGATTTTTCTCAATCATACGGTAATTCAGGAAATCTTCCTCACTCAAAGTCATCCTTCCTGCGCCCATCACTTTTGGAAGCTCTTTTTCAAAGGCGAGAAATTCTTTCACATCTCCCCTGCTTCCAAGCCAGCCACTATAAATAACCGTATCATATTTTTCCCTATCCATACTGTCTGCAAGCTTTCGGACAACAAGCTTAGCCTCCCGCTCGGCTTTCCAGCTGCTAAGGATCAGGACTTTCTTCCTTTCCTCCTGATTTCGAAGGGAGAAAAACTCCATTCCAGGCACTGCATTCTGCCTTCGGATACACTCCAGAAGACTGCCTCTGCCTTCTTTTAATCCTTCCTTTTTCTCTATGATCACTTTTCCATCATAGACTTTTCCCAGGGTGCATTTTTCCAGCCATGCTTCCTTCGCTTTGCTCTTAGACGGAGCGTAGATATAATCTGTTTTCAGAATCTCCCTTGCCGTAACTGATAGAAATTCTGCAGTCTCCACAGACTTCCTATCATAAATTTCCAGCATGGGATTAAAATAAACCTGTGCTTCTTTTTTCACAAAAGAGCCTGGCAGAACCATATTACCGATAATGTAACCTGCCTGGGAAAGCGCCTCCAGATATTCACGACTTTCCTCTTTTACATAGTCCACACCTGTTTTTTTCACCAGATGAAAACCGCCTTTTATGCAGGCCGTAACACTCGCCTTCTCAGAGGAAACATAATTCTTCAGCGCATAGTCCAGCATTTCCAGAAGCAGGTCACTGCCAGGCTTTTTTTCATCTATAAGGAAGAAAAAATGGGAAGCATCCACCGGATTCCCGCATACCTCTGCGTAGGCATAGTTTTTGGAAAGTTCTTTCTTATTCTCATGAATGAATTTCAGAGCCTGACGTTTCACGCTCTCATAATCCTCCATATTATCTTTCAAAATCTTCTCTATCTCATTCATCTGAAGTCCTCTTACCTTCTATCAGCTCATCCAGCTTCTCACTCTGTTCCTGATTCCAGGACCTGGCCTGAAAGCTGTAAGGCATCTCTGTTGTGCAGTCTTCTGCCAGCAGCTTCATATTCATGGTTTTTGCAGCAAGGGTACCCAGGCTTTCTTCTTCCCCTTCCGGGCAGATAAAATAATCGCACAGATTCATAAATGCAAAGGGTTTCTCAAGCCATCCGGTAAGAATCACCCTTCCCTCCAGGTGAAGCTCTGAAACCATAGCTTTCAGCTTCTGATACCCTTTCCCTTTTCCGGTAATGTAAAGACAGGTATTTTTCTCCAGACGGCAAAAGGCTTTCAGAACGTTCTGGGCTTTCTGCTGGTACATACAGATATAATTGACTTTCTCTGTATCCGGTGCCGGAATGGCTTCCACGGTAATAACAGCTGGATTGTTTCCCTGGTATCTGGCAATAAAGTAGCTTTCTGTGGCAGATACGATTACCTGCTGGCCTGCCAGCTCCTTTGCAATCTGTTTTTCCCGGACAAAACGTGCATTGTATTGGAAAAACCGAACGCCATCCATCTCCTTTGCCACCACTGAAAACAGGCTCTTTTTCCCGGTAAGGTCAATTGCACAGTCGAATTTCGCCTCTCCAAACAGGCGCCTTGCCTCTCTCTTGTAAAAAGCATGTGGAATATCTTTTATTTTTCCCTTCAAAAACAGCTCATTCTGCGCGATTTCCTCCGCTTTTCCGTTAAAAGGCTGACCACGGTAAAGGATCCGAAGCCCGGCAGGAAGACCTATGATCTGTTCTTCTGCAAAATCGTCTCCACCACCGCACACAAGCAGGGTAACATCGTATTTCTGAAAATCCAGGTTCTCTGCAAGTCCAAGAAATGCTTCGGTGTCATCCCCCTCCGAAAAATCACCGGCATACATCAGAAGCTTTTTCTTTGGTGACTGCGCCTCATCCTGACAGGCTATACACCGGGAATCTTCTTTTCCGTGGAACACAATGTCTGCAAGGCGGCGGCAGACCTCTCCGTCATCTTGCGGACACGCCCAGGCTGCTTCCCTTTCGTAAACCTTCCGGTATGGCTCCATGGCTCTTTCGGCATCCTTCACATAATCTCCAAGCTGCTCATAAGTTTCTGCAACAGGACCCGGCAGCTTATCAATTCCGAAGTATAAGCCTCTGTAATTTTTATATTCTGCAAGATCCTGGATAAAGAACAAAATGGGCTTTTTCGATACCAGATAGTCAAAATAAATACTGGAATAATCGGAAATCAGAACATCTGTAGCACGAAGAAGCTCATTGGTATCTACGGTTGCAGGAATATACTGGCCGGTTATCCCCACTGTGTCTTTAATGTGGTAATATACAATCTGATGAGGCTTCACCAGCACCTGGTACTCCCTGGTATCCACATTCTCCTCGATAGTGCGGATCATCTTCTCATAGGCATCCAGGCTGGTATCAGGGCTGGAATACCTGCTGCCCTTCCAGGTAGGCGCATAAAGGATCAGCTTCTTCTTTGGATCTGCCTCCACGCCTGCCATCTGCAGCTTCTTAAATATGGCCTCCCGGTCTGTGTGAAAATAGCTGTCATTACGGGGCTGCCCGATTTCCAGGATTTTTCCGGGATAAAGATTTTTCATTTTGAACGCATTCTCATAAATCTCTGTCATAAAATGATTGGGCGCGATCAGATAGTCTGCTGCAAGGAAATTCCTTACTGTATTTCCTGCACTCACCTTGCCTGCCGGAATGTCAAATCCAATGGTTTTTAACGGGATTCCGTGCCAGGTATCCACAAAGATCTGCTCCTTGCGTTTGGTAAAATATCCGGGAAAGCTTACATTATTGATCAGATATTTGGCTGTAGCCAGATATTCCCTGTATTCTACAGACTGGAATTTAATAAATTTCACATTTGGATCATCCCTGTAAAGTCCCATCCATGGTTCATTATCCGAAAAATCGTCAATGACCCAGACATGGAGATACTCCTGAAATTCTGTCTGGGTCAGCAAATACTTGAAAATGGCATGAGGGCTGCAGGTCATGCCTCTACCCCCAAATGCCTCGTATAGTATACATTTTTCTTTTATGGGACTGTCAAGAAAATCCGCGTACTTCTCCCGAAGCTCCTCCGTAAGATTGTATTTTGCCTCATCCCGGGCTCTCTTTAAGGCAGCCTCAAAAGTGTCCTTTTCTTTACCGGAATTTTCATCCGGGCGGACCAGCTTTTTCACCAGCTTCTTCAGGTTGTTCACGGTGATCTTCATGTTACTTCCCCCTCTTCTTCGCAACTACACGTTCAAAAAGTCCGTCCCATTCCTTCACAGCCTTGTCGATAGAAAAATCATCAGACTTGGCAATGGCGTTCGCAGACATCCGGGCACGAAGCTCTTCGTCATGTGCCAGTTTCAGCATGGCCTGGGCAAATTTGTGGGGATCAAACGCTTCAGGAAGGAAACCGGTCTTTCCGTCATCAATGATCAGATCCATGGCGCCCATATGATAAGCGATCACCGGAAGGCCAAACTCAAAGGCTTCCATAATCACCATAGGCCAGCCCTCCCATCTGGATGGAAGAAGGAAAACAGAAGAATTCAGATAATACTTCTCAGGCTCATTGGTATATCCTACAAAATGGACACGCTTCTCCAGATGACGCTTCTTCGCATCTGCCCTGATCTGGTCAAAAAGATCTCCGTCTCCGATGATATCAAGCTCCCACTCCGAATCCTCTTTGCAGAACTCTTCAAAGGATTCCATCATCAGATCCAGTCCTTTGGCATATACGAAACGGGTCGCCATGAGAAAACGTTTGGATTTCACATCGCACTTCTTTTCACTGACAAAGCTTCTGGGATTGATTTTTACTTCACAATCTATTCCAAGCTTCTCCATATAGTCCCGCTTATCATAATCACTCAACACAATGTAGCGGTCCAGATTTGGCAGATACTGCTGAAGAAGGTTCTCCTGCTGCCAGAAGACGACAGGCTTCACATGAAGATATCCGTCATAGCAGTTATGCTGCCAGCCGATGGTTGCGGCTTTTAGCCGGGGCGCGATCATGGCAAGTCTCAGGCTTAAGGATGCTGTGGTAAGGATCACGTCATAATCCTGGGAATTGAAATATTCCACCCATTTCTCTCTTGTTTTTTTAGGAAAAATTGCTTCTGCAAGAATGGGATTCAAGCTTTTTTTATTAAACAGACCAGATCTGTCATTGAGCTTCTTCACCAGATAGCGGGCGCAGAAAGCCGGGGTATGATGCTTATTCACGAACTGGCTGTTGTCAATGAAATCCACATTGATATCTTCACTTAAATGATACATGGTGCGGTCTTCACGAAAGCGGTCTTCATAAGTCATGATCGTCACTTCATGCTCTTTCACCAGCTCGTTGGCCAACAGGGAAACCACTCTCTTGGTTCCGCCAAGATCAAAGATTTTTGTTATCCAGATACATATTTTCATGTTATATACCACCCCTGCAGGGGCTTCCTCCTTTTGCGGGATAAATCCTGAAGCATGTAAAAAAGGCTTTCGTATTTTCTCTGTTATACCGTAATTTTGAAATAATCCAGAACACGTTTGCAGTAATTATCTGTTACATTATGAGTCTTTGCAAGAATTGCCTTACGCTGATTCTCATAGTCATCTTTTCCATTTTTGACATCCAGAACAAACTGTTCAAACTGCTGTACATTGTAAATATGTTCTCCTGGCATGTATTCCAGTGGATTTTCAAATACCCATCCTCTGGACTCCGTATAGGCATCATAGTCATCCAGAGTAAATCCAATAGGTCTGTTGAGAAGCAGATAATCAATTGCCACAGAAGAATAGTCAGAAATCAGGGCATCCGAACAGTTGATAAACTCATAAAGCTGCAAGCCATTGTCTTCCAGATCCTGATTTTCCAGGTAAACAATGTTTGTCAGCACATTTTCTCCAAAGTCATATGGAATCTGGAGATAATGCTTCTTAATTACCACAAGTACATGATTATCACGACAGAAATTATTAAAATCAAGAAGCCGCTCCTTATCGTCCAGGATCGGGATATTAAATTCATTGTTCAGCGTTTCCTCATTCAGTCTCTCGCTGCTTGCATGACGGTAGGTAGGCATCCACAGGATCAGCCTGTCACTGTCAGCTGCTTTCAGAAGCTTTTCCTTATATGCTCTTGCGGCGTCGCTTCCCTTCATCATCTGATCGTAACGCGGATAGCCAAGTGCAAGAAGCTTCCTGGAACTGCAGCCAAAGAACTCTTTCTTCGTCTCAATAAACACATCTCCTGGCACCAGACAGTAGTCGAAAAATACCTTGCGGTTGTTCTTGTTCGCCTTGTAGCCGCAGCCATGCCAGAGATTTACAAAAGTCTGACCCTTTCTTGCCATTCCGATCCAGTTAAACGCCTGGGTGTAAAAAATAAAGGCTGAGGTCAATGCATAGCGGTAAGCTGCTGCCCTGCGGATCGTCGTGTTCTTCTTAAAATTGCGAACAAACTTCACATTCTCCGCCTGGTATTTCTTATACTTCTCCGGCTCATGAACAAGCCAGACAAGCTCATATTTTTTATTATATCCATTTGCAACCATATAATCAAAAAGAGCCCGGCAATTGTCTGTAAAATCATCATTTGTCTCAAACAGGATTCTGTTTTTCACCATACGCGGGGGGAATTTACGAAGTCGTCTCACTTTCCAGCGGTCATATAAAGCATAAGTCACATAGCCTTTGAATGTGGTGAACAAAGGTCCTGCGCCCTGCTCTTTCAGGATTTTTGAAAATTTCTTTAGAATTCTCTGTGCTCTTTCCATGGATTTTACCTTTCTTAATATATTACAATCCAGAGCCTGTTTAAAAAAGGCTCTAAATCAGTCCGCATTAATACTCTTTCAGTTTCTCACGAAGCATTGTAGAAGAAGTATCTTTGGTGTAGGGAAGATAAACCAGCCTGGCTCCCAGGGCTTCCATCTCTTTCCCGGTGCGCTCCCAGCGCTCATTTCCCTTCCAGTCATCTCCGATATAAATTTCATCGAAACGGATCTTATCCCAGATTTCTTTTTTATCAAGGGTATTCGTGATGATCACCTCGTCCACATATTTAATAGACCGGACGATCTCAGCCCGCTCTTCCAATGGCACGATAGGTCTTTTATTCTTATAGCTTTCCACAAGTTCATCTGTATTTACGCCTACGATCAGATAATCACATCTTCTCTTAGCATTTTTGATCAGGTTCAGATGACCGATATGAAACATATCGTAAGTTCCCTGTGTGTATCCGATTACCTTTCCCATTTATCCCTCTCCTGTATCTGTTTTTTTCGAAAAAATAATCATAGCACATTGTTTTCTAAATAACTATACCACTCACTTGTCTGTGAATCCGATTGATATAATTATTTACGAAATGATGTACTAGAACCTTTTTGGATGGGTAACTTCTGCTTTTATTTTACTTTATATTCAAATACTCTGCAAGTGCCTCGCAGTAACCTGACTTCTTTGGCATAGTGTGCATTGCAGGCAATAATCTTCTTCTCTCTTCTTTAAAAGGATCCTCTCCCACTGCGATATGGGAAAAATAGTCCTTCAGATCCTCTAAATTGTAAATCTTCTCACCTGGCATATATGCTTCCGGATTTTCAAATACAAATCCTCTTGTATTTCGATAGCTTTCCAGGTCTGTGAGCACATAGCCCAGAGGTCGGTCAAGAAGCATATAGTCTACTGCAATGGAGGAATAATCCGAAATCAGTCCATCCATAAGTCCCACCAGTTCATACAGCTGAATGCCCGATTTCTGAAGCATTTCTTCTGTCACATAACGGATATTGGTATACGCACCTTCATCCAGGGACCAGCCAGACTGAAGGGGATGTTTTTTGATGATCAGAAATATTCCGCATTCCCTTAAATGAACATCCAGTGCTTTCAGCTCCGCCTCGCTCTCCAATGCAGGAAGCTGAAAGGGAAGTTCAATTTCATTCTCTGCGCTGATCAGCACCTCACTTTTTCGGAAAGTAGGCATCCAGATCACGGTTTTCATATCCTTATGGGAAAAAAGCTTCTCCAGTGCCTCCCCACGGCTGACAGATGGATGGAGCATCCAGTCATATCTTGGATAGCCAAGGGCAAGAATCTTCTCTTTCTCACAGTTCCAGTAACGGGATTTTGTTTCCACAAACACAGGTCCCGGCACCATGGCATGGTCAAAATGCATCATGCTTTTTCCTGCAGGCGGCTTGTTGTCTTTGGCTGCATCCTTATAGCCGCAGCCATGCCACATGTTCACTGTGGTCTGCCCTTTACAATGGTAAAAATTCAGGTAAGCTGTATTGTTTGTATAGAAAAAAAATCCTGCAACAGCACCATAATAATAAGAAAGGGGGCTGGACCAGCCATATTTATTCTCTGCCGTTACAAATTTAACATTCTTGCATTTCAGTTTCTCACATTTTTTCTTATCGGAAACCATCCAGATAATCTGATAGTTCTCATTTATTTTATTCTGAATCAGATATTCATAAAAGGCCCTGGGATTGTCTGTCATGTCCTGCATGGTACGGTTTTTCAGCACAATGCAGTTCTGACGGAGCTTCCCGTGATTCCCGAACCATTTTCCCACCATGGCAAGCTCCGCTTTTGAACAAAAGCGGCCCAGATAATAAAGAACACTTCCAGCCAGACCCTCTTCTTTTATTTTCCTTTTAAGGGAATCCTTTGTCATCTCTTACCCTCGTTTCTATAATTTGCCTGACAAAAATTACGATACACCAGAGCCTGTATGAAAAAGGCTTTCTGCAATTACATCTCAAAAGACGATTTCTCTGGAAAAATCACTTCAAAGCTTCTCTGAATTTCTTTCTTCTGCTTCTCAAAATCACCCACATTCACATCATCATTAAGGCAGATCATCTTACACGCCTGTCTGCGAATGGTATGGTGGATCTGCTGATCATGTTTTCCTATGGTATAAAATCTTCCAAGCTTCGGTGACTGGGGCGTAAATTTCCCTTCCATGTACTGCCAATATTTCATCACGTACTGGTTCACATCGAATACTGTGCGGAAACGATTCTTACAAACCTCATCCAGAACAGCACCCTCTTCGTCCCATACTTTCCAATAGGTTGCTTTCAAAAAAGGACTTGGAAGATGTGAATATTTAAAACTGGAAAATTCACGATAAGGCAGCATCAGCACATTGCGGAAGAGCATTGCTCCATAAGCCGGACTGAACCATTTATTTGCCTGCTTTTTGATCACTTCTTTTTTATTATAATGCATATTGACAAGAGCTGCATCATTCATAAGAATATTGGCAAAAGGATTGCGGATATTGTCCTGCACAAGGGCGGTCTCAATACAGCAGTCACAGGGAAATCCATTTTTGAAAAAATCTTCCGGTCTCACGGAATCAATGAGAAACATATCATCATTAAAAAAGACGAAATGCTCTGACAATCCTTTTATTCGGTGAAGATTCAGTTCTATGGAATTAATATTAAAGGTAGGAAGATAAGCAGGCGCCATAAAATCCTCATGCTTTACAATCTGAATCTTTTCATGCGCTGTGTTCAGCCACTTTGGAACATGTCCCCATGTAACAAAATATATTTTATTTACCCAGGGAGCAAATTTCTCCACACCGCGGAACCAGTACTGGAGATTGTCCCAATCGCGGTATCTGCTCTCCCCGGCGTCAGTTCCCCTGCCAGGCTGATATTCCCTGCGCTGTGCAAGCCAGTCAGGGTCACTGCCGTCCACCCAGGTGAGCACAAAATCTATTTTTTCCATTTACGTTCTCCTGCTCTTTAAATGATTGCGGGCTAGAGCGTGTCTGAAAAAGGCTTTCTGCAAGATGTGCGTCACAATTTGTGGGAGATTTCGCCCTGATGAGGGCGCCGTAGCGGGCTACGGCAACCGAATTCGGGTGAAATATACCGCAAAGTGGGGCGTGCAGATTGCGGGAATGATTTTTCAAACACGCTCTAGAGCCTTCTCAGTCAGCTTATCTGCCATACAGAAGCATCAGCTTCTGCCCTTCCTTATGGATGTCAAATCCTGCTTCTGCCAGCCTTCTGGCTGCTTCTTCTCTTTCAATTCTCCCGGCTTCCTTCATCTTAAACACAGCTTTGGCCCATTTCTCCGGGCTTTCTGCCAGGGAAATCATTGTCACATTTTCCCGGGAGAGTACTGCTTCTCCTGTGATCTGGTCTGAAATCACACAGGGCAGGCCATTGGCCTGAGCTTCCAGAAGAGTAAATGGAAGTCCTTCAAATAAAGAAGGAAACAGGAAAACATCCATGGCGCTTAAGTACCGCTCCACGTCCTGACATACTCCCGTAAATATGATTTTATCCAGGACACCCGCCTTTTTAGCCTGCTCCTGGATCTGTTCCTTTAATTCGCCGTCACCAATAAGGCAAAGCCTTGCAGCTGGCTCTTTTCGTTGGATTTCATGGAAAATACGGAGAATGGCCTCATGATTCTTCTGAACCTGAAACCTGCCTACATGCCCTACTACCAGGGCATCCCCGGAAATCCCCAGCTTCTCTCTGATTTTCCGCCTGTTTGACTCTGAAAAGCCATATTTATCTGTCTCAATTGCGTTTGCAACCAAAGTTACCTCGCCCCGTTCAAAAGCCTTATCTCCGAACAGCCATCTGCCTGCTTTTTCGGAACAGGCAAACTTCTCATTCACATAATGCTTCATTCTGGGACGATTCACGCCATCCATCAGCTTACGCACAATTCCCGGTGCTGAAGCGTTATGGGAATGTGCGATCACCTTTCTCACTCCTGCCTGCTTCGCCAGGCGAAGTGGTACGATATTGGCTGCTGAAAGCATATTCACATGCACGACATCGTACTTCTCCCGGGAAAGGAGCTTCCGAAAGGCCTTTATATAGCCAAAGTAATCTTTTTTTATATTGGGAACATAAAAAACCCGTCCACCAAGCTCCAGGATTTCTTTCTCATAAGCAATCGTTCCATACATGGATACAAAATCAAAGGATACTCCCTGTCTGGCCAGTTCCCTGAAATAATTCATTACAAATGCTTCCATACCGCCAGGATTATTTCCCAGCCCTACCTGCAGGATTTTCATTTTTCACCTTCTAAACGCTTTATCAGCTTGTCATATCTGGAAACTTCCCGGGTTAATTCCTTTTTCATAATCAGCCACCTATCATTTTACTGTATTGCTCAGAGATCGGACCAATGTCGCCGTATGCGATCAGCTTGCCTTTTTCCAGAATCATGGCCTTATTGCAAAGGCGCTGTACCTGTTCCAGAGAGTGGGATACAAAAAGGACGGTAACACCTGAGTCAAACATACTCATGATCTTCTTTTCACTTTTTTTACGGAACTTGGCGTCACCTACGGAAAGGACCTCGTCCAGGATCAGGATCTTCGGTTCTACTACTGTGGCAATGGAAAAGCCAAGTCTGGATTTCATACCGGAGGAATAATTTTTCACCGGAACATCCATGAATTTCTGAAGTTCAGAGAATTCTACAATCTCATCATATTTGCTGTCAATAAATTTCTTGGTATATCCAAGCATGGCACCATACAGGTAAATATTCTCTTTTCCTGTATACTGCGGGTCAAAACCAGCGCCAAGTTCCAGAAGGGGAACCATTTTCCCATGTTTGTCCACATGACCCTCTGTAGGCTTGAATACACCGGAAATCACCTTCAGAAGAGTACTTTTTCCAGCTCCGTTAAGACCAAGGATACCTACACGGTCTCCCTTTTCCACGCTGAAGCTTACATTCTTCAAAGCCCAGAATTCATTGTACTGGATTTCTCTCTTAATGGTTTTAAATATATAATCTTTTAAGCTGTCAACCTTCTCACGGCTCAGGTTGAACTTCATGCTTACGTTATCGACTTCAATGGCTGTCTTGCTCATATTTTCTCCTTAACATGTTCCTGTAAATGGTAGTTTAGAGCGTGTTTGAAAAATACTTTCTGCAGGGAATGATTTTTCAAACAGGTTCTAGATGTACAGAATAAAATTATCCTGTTTTTTCTTGAAGCATACAAGTCCGATGATGGTAATCACTACGCTGAATGCAGCTGCATAAATTACATATGGCGCATACATAGGCTCTCCGAAGATTGCAGATCGGAAAATCTGAATGGTACAGTACAGAGGATTGAACTTCAGGATCCATGCCCAGCCACTCTTCAGCAGCTTGCTTGGATAATAGAAGATGGCACATGTATACATGATCAGCATCAGGGCAACAGACCAGAGGTACTCAATATCTCTGAAAAATACACCGATAGTTGCAAGGAACATTCCACTTCCGTAGGAAAGGATCAGAATGATGATCAAGGCAACCGGTGCCTGAAGCAGATAAATAGTCGGTTTCACACCCAGGATCACGCCTACAATGGCAAGCACAACCAGGGAGATCAGAAAAATAATATAATTATAAATTACAGTTGAAAGTGGATACAGATATTTCGGTACATACACTTTCTTGATCATTGCTGCATTGGATCGGATGGATTTCAGCGCAGCTTTGGTTGCAGAGGAATAAAAGCTGTACAGAAGACGTCCGGAAAGAATGTATACAGGGAATGTTTTGTCCGTGTTTCCATACAGGGTTCCGAAGACAATTGTCAGTACCACCATGGAAAGCAGTGGTTCTAGCATGGACCACAAAATACCAAGGTAGGAACGACGATATTTCAGCTTGATTCCTTTTTTGACCAATTCACTTAACAGGAACTGATACTGTCTGAGATTATCTAAATATTTCTTCATATTCACTCCATTATATTTTGAAAAATTTGGCTTTCTGTTTTATCCAAAGCATTCGTATATAAACTTCTTTTTGGAAAAAAGCCAAACTGTATTGTAACATACTCTTTCCCAGGTTGCAATATTGCGATTTAACCTGGAAGCGATCAATCAGTTACTGTGTTACTCCGTGACCAATAACATCAATCATTCCAGATTCTTACTTGCATCTACTGCCATCTGGTAGGCTTCTGCATAAGAAATTCCAGTCTTTCTGCAGATTTTCGCCAGGCTTTCATACTCTGGATAGCATTTCTCTGCTCCTTCTGAACCGCATATTTTCACTTCCACCTCGCCGAAGGGAATCATTACTTTCCGTTTTCTCCGGGGCAAAATCGTGCGCTCCATCCTGGCCCTGCGGATACCAATACTGGTAGTTTCTGCAAAAATCAGCGCTTCCATTCCCGGAACATCTTCTTCCTTACAAATTACAGTAAGAAGCCATGCAGGACGGTTTTTCTTCATATATACAGGAGTATAATGCACATCCCTTGCACCGGCCTCAAAAAGCTTCTCCATGACAAAGCCAAGTACTTCACCGCTGCAGTCATCGATGTTTGTTTCCAGCTTGTAGATGTAATCTGCACAATCCGCGCTTTCCGTAACACCGGTCTGAATTTTGGCAGTTTCATTTGCCGCACTTTCATTTCCTGCCGGAATTCCCACCGCTTTTTCCGGTTTATGGGATTCTTCCGGGTGAATCAGCATTGCACGCAGGATTCCCGGGCACTCATACGTCCTCTTGCCAGCTCCGATACCTGTTTTCTCAATTGCAAAGGTCTCCGGTAATTTGCAGGAAGTACGTACTGCTGCCACAATTGCCGCACCTGTAGGAGTTACCAGTTCACCCTGTACCGGAGTGATCCGCAGATTCAGGCCACACTGCTGTACAATATGGGTTACCGCTGGAACCGGAACTGGTAAAATGCCATGCTGGCAGCGGACCGTACCCATTCCTTCACATAATACAGGTACAATGACCTCTGTAATTCCAAGATTGTCCAGGCAGACTGCCACGGACAAAATATCTACAATGGAATCCACAGCTCCAACTTCGTGGAAATGCACCTCCTCCACCGGAACATTGTGGGCTTTTGCTTCTGCCCTTGCCAGGATCTGAAAAATTTTAAGGGCAATACCTCTGGCACTGTCAGTCATCTTTGTGTCAGCAAGTATCTGACAGATTTCGTTCATACCGCGATGTTTGTGATGACGATGGGGCTCGTGAGTATGTGCTGCTATCTCATCTCCATGATCATGTCCATGTGCTGCCACATTCTTTGCAGCTGCCTCATGGCTATGCTCATACTGGTGATTATGTTCTTCTGCCATATGCGTATGACTGTGATTATGTTCTTCTGCCTCATGCGTATGACTGTGATTATGTTCTTCTGCCCCATGCGTATGACTATGATCATGTCCATGCAGATACTCCATATCATGGTCATGTCCGTCTATCTCTGCATCCAGGATTACATCGAAATCACAGGCATCAATCCCGGATTTCGTCACCCTGCTTACTTTTATCTCAAATCCCTGCACCGGAATACTTTCAAGTACATCCTCCAGCACCTTCTGATCTGCTCCCAGATCCAGCAGTGCTGCCACTGTCATATCACCACTGATTCCGGAATAACACTCCAGATATAATGATTTTCCCATAATTCTCCTCGTTACAAATTTATCAAATTGCTTTTCAATTTGTGTCTCTTACTTACCAAGCGCCAGCCGGTTCATCTGCGTTGCCAGATATCCGGCTCCATATCCATTGTCAATATTCACGGTGGCAATTCCATTGGCACAGGAATTGATCATGGTCAGAAGTGCTGATAATCCATGGAAATTCGCTCCATATCCCACAGACGTAGGCACCGCGATCACCGGTCGGCTTACAAGACCGCCCATAACACTGGCAAGAGCACCCTCCATGCCAGCCACAGCCACAACACAATTCGCGTCCTGAATGATCTCCAGCCTGGAAAACAGCCTGTGCATTCCACTTACACCAACATCATAAATCCGTTCCACGTGAGTTCCAAAATATTCTGCAGTCTGTGCTGCTTCCTCGGCCACTGGAATATCTGCAGTGCCTGCAGTACAGACAGCCACCTTTCCCTCATGAATCTTATCTGGTTTCTCTATTTTCAGGATTCTGGAAACAGGGTCATACTGAACTTCCGGAAACTTCTCCTTCACCAGCTCATACTGTGCCTGGGAAGCCCTTGTTCCAAGTACTTCTCCCTCTTCCATATATAAACGCTCAAATATTTTCAGCAAATGGGCATCTGCCTTATTGCTGCAGTAAATCACCTCTGCGAAACCAGTACGGGCTTTTCTCCCCGTATCCAGCTTGGCATAATCCATTTCCTTGTAACCATCCTGTCGAATCAGCTTCCCTGCTGCTTCCGGAGAAAGTCCTCCCATTTGCACCTGGGCAAGGATTTCTTCTAGTGTCATGTACAAATCACTCCATTTCCTAAAACGTGTTTGAAAAAGGCATTCTGCAAAATGTACGTCACAATTTGCGGGAATCTTTTTTCAAACAGGCTCTAAAATGCAACACAATTATAACGTTTTCTTCTCTTTTATTCAACAAAAAAATCCTGCCTCATTTTGCTGAAGCAGGATTTCTATGCATCGCGAAGCGTGTTACTTGTCACGGAGCGAACCGTAACGGATTTCTTCCAAAGCCGGCTGTTCTGAGCGTAATCAGCGCTCCCAGGACGTCTGATTATGTTTTATTTCGCTTTGGCTGCCTTTTTATCTCCAAGGAAACCAATAGATGTAACACAGATCAGTTTATCGAAGATCATAAACATAGCTGGTAAGATAAACAGTACAACTACCATACTGATGATCGCACCACGGGCAAGCAATGTACAGATAGAACCGATCATCTCAACCTGTGAATAACAGGAAACACCGAAGGTTGCTGCGAAAAAGCTGAGACCACTGCTGATAATGGACGGCATGCTGGTCTTATGGGCAATGCTGATGGCTTCCATCTTATTCTTACCGTGCTGTCTCTCTCTCTGATAACGGGTAGTCATCAGGATCGCATAGTCAACGGTTGCACCCAGCTGGATGGCACCAATAACAATACTTGCAACGAACGGAAGGCTGATTCCCTGATAGTACGGAATGGCCATATTGACAAAAATCGCAAACTCAATAACCGCAACCAGAATGATCGGAAGGGAAATTGATTTAAAGATAATCATAATGATCAGGAAAATGGCACCGATGGAGATTACATTTACACGAACCAGATCGGCATCTGTGGTATCCTGAAGATCTTTCATAAGCGGTGCCTCACCGATTACCATTGCAGTATTATCGTATTTCTTTACTATTTTATCAATTTCTGCAAGCTGGGCATTTACCTCATCTGTAGCAGAACCATATTCAGAGCATACAAATGCAAGCTCATATTGATCTCCTTTGAAAATCTTCTTCAGATCATCCGGGATCATAGACTCCGGAACGGTAGGTCCGATCAGGGAATTCATACCCAGACTCCACTTCACACCCTCAACCTTATCAATATCATTTAACATCTGCTGTTTCTGCTTGGAGTCCATATTCTTATCCATCATAATCATATGGATATTGCCTACTGCGAAAGTTTTCTCCAGCTCATCATTGGCAATGTTGCAATCCAAAGTGGATGGAAGGGATTCTGCAATATTATAGTAAATCTTTGTATGATTGTTTCCATAAATAGCCGGAAGCAGAAGCACCAGGAAAATCACAGTCCAAAGCTTATAATGCTTCGTAATAAATGCAGACGGTTTATCCATTCTGGCAAGAAGCAGCTTATGCTGTGTCTTCTCAATAGGCTTGTCAAAAAACAGAACCAGTGCCGGAAGAATGGTTACACAGCAGATAACACCAATAATAACGCCCTTTGCCATAACAATACCAAGGTCACGTCCAAGAGCAAAGGTCATAACACAAAGTGCAACGAAGCCGGCTACTGTGGTAACAGAGCTTCCAGCTACAGACTTAAAAGTATTTGCAATGGCATGCCCCATGGCACGGTCCTTTTCACCAGGGAAACGCTTCTTATTTTCCTCGTAGCTGTTCAGAAGGAAAATGGAATAATCCATGGTAACACCAAGCTGAAGCACTGCGGTAAGTGCCTGTGTAATATAAGAGGTTTCGCCCAGAATAATATTGCTTCCCAGGTTGTAAAGGATAGCAAGTCCGATACTGAGCAGGAACAAAAACGGAACAACAAAGGATCCGCTTGTCAGCTCCAGAATGATCAGACTGAGTACTGCTGCGATCACAACGTAAATCGGCAGCTCCTGCATGGCAATGTTCTTAATATCTGTAACAACTCCTGTCATGCCACTGAGGAAGCACTGCTCGTTGGCAATCTTACGTAGTTCTGTGATAGCTTCCATGGAAGTATCTGAAGATGTAGTATTATCGAACAGAACCAACATCATGGTTGCATCGCCATTTATAAATACCTTTCTGTACTTCTCAGGAATCATCTCTACCGGAAGAGTGATATCCGCCACATCATCATACCAGAGAACATCCTTTACATGCTCTACTTCACTGAATTTCTCTTCCAGCTTCTGGACATCCTTCATATCCATATTCTCCACAATTACCATGGAAAAGGCGCCCATACCAAACTCATCCACCAGAATATCCTGACCTTTTACCGTCTCAAGGGTATCCGGCAGGTAACTTAACAGATCATAATTTACTCTCGTCTCTGCGATTCCGATCACAGACGGGATTACCAGCAAAAGTCCGATCAAAAGCACCAGGACCTTATGCTTGGCTATCCATTTTCCTACTTTGACCATTGATGTCATCTCCTTAAATTCATTTCTTTCGTACTATAGTATAACCCAAAATGACCAATAGTCAATATTATTTTTAACAAAAATGAAAAATAGTCATTTTTCTCAAAATCCGATCAAAACGCCGACGATTTTTACCAAAAATGCCGCAATCCAGGCGATCACACATTGTCCGATCACCACTCCAGCTGCCCATTTTCCGCCAAGCTCACGTTTCACAGAAGCAATCGCGGCTACACAAGGCGTATATAAAAGGCAGAAGGTAAGAAGGCACACTGCTGCCAGCGGAGAAAGCACCTCCACCAGTGCCGCTGTGCTTCCAAATAATATGGACAATGTGGAAACCACGCTCTCCTTTGCCATGAAACCTGTTACAAGAGCTGTGGAAAATCTCCAGTCTCCAAAGCCAAGAGGCTTAAATACCGGTGCAATAAATCCGGCAAGTACTGCAAGAATACTGTCTTTGGAATCTGTCACAATATTCAAATGCAGATCAAAGGTCTGTAAAAACCAGATCACAATGGTTGCCACAAAAATAACAGTAAAGGCTCTCTGAAGAAAATCCTTTGCTTTTTCCCAAAGAAGCTGGCCAACGTTTTTTGCACCTGGAAGACGATAATTAGGAAGCTCCATTACAAAGGGAACCGCTTCTCCCTTAAACATGGTTTTTCCAAAAATCAGTGCCATCAGGATTCCCATAATAATTCCGCCGAAATAAAGTGCTATCATTACCAGTGCACCGTATTTCGGGAAAAAGGCAGCTGTAAAGAAAGCATAAATAGGAAGCTTTGCCGAACAGCTCATAAAAGGAGTAAGGAGGATCGTCATCTTACGGTCACGCTCTGAGGGCAGGGTTCTGCTTGCCATAACGCCAGGAACTGTGCATCCAAAGCCTACAAGCATTGGGACAATGCTTCGTCCGGAAAGTCCAATCTTTCGAAGCAGCTTATCCATTACAAAAGCAACTCTGGCCATATATCCACTGTCTTCCAGAAGTGACAGGAAGAAAAACAGGGTGACGATAATCGGCAGAAAGCTGAGCACACTTCCAACTCCATTGAAAATACCGTCAATTACAAGAGAATGAAGCACATTATTTACGTTCCATGCAGTCATGGCCTGATCCACCACTGCAGTCAGCCAGGTAATTCCCATATCCAGAAGATCTGAAAGTCCCTTTCCGATCACACCAAAGGTCAGCCAGAAAACCAGAGCCATAATTCCTGCGAAGCATGGAATGGCTGTATATTTGCCTGTAAGTATTTTATCCATCTTCTGACTGCGCAGATGCTCCTTGCTTTCATGAGGCTTAATCACGGTCTCAGCGCAGACTTTTTCAATAAAGTCAAAGCGCATATGGGCAATCGCCGCGGACCGGTCAAGCCCACGCTCCGTCTCCATCTGCTTTACAATATGCTCCAGGGTTTCTTTTTCATTCTGATCCAGCCCAAGCTTTTCCAGGATCAGTTCATCCCCTTCCGCAAGCTTACTGGCTGCAAAACGTACCGGGATATCTGCCTGCTGAGCATGATCCTCAATGAGATGCATAATTCCATGAAGACATCTGTGAACAGCACCGCCATCATCGTTTGCATCGCAGAAATCCAGACGCTTTGGTTTTTCCTGATATTTTGCCACATGGATCGCATGGGCTACCAGTTCATCGATTCCCTCATTTTTCGCTGCTGAAATAGGTACTACAGGAATTCCAAGCGCCTCTTCCATCTGGTTCACACGTACAGAACCGCCATTCTGCCTTACCTCGTCCATCATATTCAATGCCAGGACCATAGGAACATCCAGTTCCATCAGCTGCATGGTAAGATATAGATTTCTTTCAATATTGGTTGCATCCACAATATTGATAATTCCTTTTGGATGCTGTTCCAGAATAAAGCTTCTGGTTACGATTTCCTCGCTGGTATAGGGGGACATGGAATAAATTCCCGGCAGGTCTGTCACCAGAGTATTCTTTTTCCCACGGATAATACCATCCTTGCGGTCTACAGTAACTCCCGGAAAGTTGCCTACATGCTGACTGGAGCCGGTTAACTGATTAAACAGGGTTGTTTTACCGCAGTTCTGGTTTCCTGCCAGCGCAAAGGTAAGAAGCTCACTGTCAGGAAGGGGATGCTCATCTGCTTTTTCATGATATTTACCTCCCTCGCCCAGACCTGGATGAGGAATCGCCCTGACACGGCTTCCTCGTTTCTGTTCTTTTTCATCCCTTACATTATCAATCTGAATCTGGGCAGCATCTGCAAGACGCAGGGTCAGCTCATAGCTATGTATCCTGACTTCAACAGGGTCACCCATAGGTGCATATTTTACCATGGTCACGTCCGCCATGGGAATGATTCCCATATCCAGGAAATGCTGCCGCAGGGCACCCTCTCCTCCTACTACTGTAACTGTGGCGGTTTTCCCGATGGGAAGGTCTTTTAATGTCATATGTACTTGTCCTCTTTTCCCATATGTAAGATTTTTGTTGCTGTTCAAAACTAAGCAGCAACCATTTTTGATAAAATTCGTCTGCTAATGATAAATTTTATCATTAATGTTACAGGAGTTAGTTTATTCTAATATCATCAGGATGTCAATATTATTGAGAAAAATTATTGACAATTTTATCATTATCTGATAAAGTTACGAAACAAGGTTTCCCTGTGAGGGAGTAGCAAGCGTGTCCACAGACGCGTGGCAAGTCAACATACCGACCGTATGAATCTGTTTGTATAGATTGCTGTTCACTGAATAAACAGCAGATTTCAGAGCAGTGTTTCGATCTGGCTTGCATTAAATTGCGAGACTCATGTATAACGTTATGCTATACATGGAGTCTGTCCTTTTATAAGAATGCAGATGACCCATATATAGCCTGTGGTTATATATCGGGTCTTTTTTCATGCTGTAAAAAGCTTCGCCGAGAGATCTGTTTCCACAGCAAATAAAAAAATGGAAACCAGTAATAAAATACATTACGGAGGAACGTAAAAATGAACTACAGTTTTGTGTTTTTTCTGAACAGCGCCCTGCTTGGAGTCGGACTTGCAATGGATGCTTTTTCTGTGTCCCTGGCAAACGGCCTTCACGAGCCTAAGATGCGCATGAAAAAAATGTGCGGCATTGCAGGCACATTCGGTGCTTTCCAGGCCATCATGCCAATGACCGGATGGTTATGTGTCCACACCATTGTAGAATACTTCAGGACATTTGAGAAATTTATTCCATGGATTGCGCTGATCCTTCTTTGCTATATCGGAGGCTCCATGCTGATCAATGGTATCCGGGGAACCGATGAGGGTGATGAAATTCCGGGAGTTGGTCCCAAATCCCTTTTCGTTCAGGGCATTGCAACCTCCATTGACGCCCTGTCCGTAGGATTCACCATCTCAGAGTATGACTGGCTGATGGCTCTTGTCTGTTCCCTGATCATTGCCATAGTCACATTCTTTATCTGCATGACCGGACTTTCCCTTGGAAAACGCTTCGGAACCAGACTTTCCAACAAGGCGGATATTCTCGGTGGCGTCATTCTAATTGCAATTGGTCTGGAAATTTTTATCAGCAATATGTTTTAATTATTTCAACATGTTTACCACTATTCAGCAAGTACTGTTCCGCCAGGTGTTTTACTATACAAGCGTTAATTTTCACCTGTTTTCCAATCAAAAAAGCTTTCATCTCTCCCTTTACGGGATGGATGAAAGCTTTTTCTGCTTTTATTAGCGGGCAATAATATATGCGCAATAAACCAGATATACCACCACCATTATAATACCCTCTTTGCGCTCAATTTTTTTCCTGGTTCCTGCAAAGATCCAGACCATAACCGAAAATACCATAAGAAGCACTATATCGATTATGTTTTCCCGGATCAAAGCTACCGGACTGATAGCAGATGAGATTCCAAGGACCATCAGAATATTGAAAATATTGGATCCGACTGCATTTCCAACTGCCATATCAACTTCATTTTTTCTTGCTGCAACTACAGAGGTTACAAGCTCCGGAAGTGAAGTTCCGATAGACACAATGGTAAGCCCGACCAGAGTCTGGCTCATTCCAAGCTCTATTGCAATCCTGCTGGCTGTATCAACGGTAAGGTCACCGCCAAAAGCAATTGCAGCTGCACCCACGATCAGAAAGAGGATACTTTTGCCATATGACAGCTCTTTCATATTATCACATTCTTCAACACCTTCTATTTCAACCTTCTGTCCTGCAGCACGGGCTTTCATTGCGCTTCGTACCATTGTGAAAATATATCCGGCAAACACGATCAAGAAAATAACTCCATCTGCATGACCCAGCGTCATTCCCGCCTTATCTCCCAGTCCTGAAATTCCCAGTACAAGCAGAAATAGTGCACAGCCTAAAGACAAGGGAATATCTCTTACCACAGTTGCTTTCTGGACCATAATTGGCGTCAGAATTGAACAGACACCAATTACAAACATCAGATTAAAAATATTGGATCCTACTACATTGCTGACAGCAAGTTCATTATTCTGTACCAGAGAAGCAGTCACACTCACGGCTGTTTCTGGCAGTGAAGTTCCCATAGCCACAATCGTAAGACCAATGATGATGGGCGGAACCTTTAACTTCTTCGCAATGCTGGAACTTCCCTCCACAAAAAAGTCAGCCCCTTTTACCAGAAAGGCAAATCCCACTGCCAGCAGCAGGATAACAGCTGCAATCGGCAATCCATTAATAATATTTTGCATAATATTCTCCTTTTGTTATCCGCATATTTTTACCTTTACAGATTCTCCAGAGTGTGTTTGAAAAAGGCTTTCTGCAAAATGTGTGTTACAAAACAGCATTTACTTCATAAGCCTGCTTCTTTGGAATTACATCTGCCCAAAATGTAAAAAGACTCATGTATGCCATAACATGCATACATGAGTCTCATTCTTTAAGATTTGCCAGGCCTGAATCAGATCTGATCAAAGCCGCGACTGTTGACAAACCACGTTTTCACGCAAACTACTCCCTCACAGAATCCATATGTGTAGTTAATATACCAAATTGCCGTTAAGAAGTCAACCTTTAATCTTCCTCTATATGCTCTCTTATATGAACCATTTATGATAATGTCCTAATATACCACAAAGGAAAATGTCCCAATGTAGTATAATGCTTCCATCAACAG